>NZ_JAMYOR010000056.1:0-46385 GCF_040319965.1 Mesorhizobium sp. M0830
TCCTCGGCGAGGTCACGTCAACCGAATGCCGAAATTACTTCACCGAGGCTGGCTATGCCCAACCTAAATTCATCCCGCTCTAGCGCTTGGCGCCTGTGATAACAGCACCGAACCGACGAAAGCCAACACCGACACTATCGACAAGAACCCGCAGGTTGACCAGGATGCCAGGTCGAAGTCGACGACTGGCGGCGACCAGCCGGTTAAAGCGCCGGAGAGTAAATGAACCCCGTCTTATCTTGCGATACGCCACTGCTGCGCATCGCCTATCTCGGTGGCGGGCCAGGAAATGGTGCGCCCGTTATCCTGTTGCACGGTTGGCCGGACGACGCGACCACTTACGCGCGCATTTCGCCGGTCCTTCATGAGGCTGGCTTTCGGACGTTTTCGCCTTGGCTGCGAGGCTTTGGACGGACATCGTTCCTGTCGAATGAAACCATGCGATCCGGCGAAATTGCCGCAATGGCGCGGGATGTACTCGACTTTGCCGACGCGCTTGGCCTCAGCCGTTTTGCGGTCGTAGGGCACGACTGGGGAGCTCGGATCTCTTACCTCTTGGCCTCGATTTTTCCCGATCGCATCAGGTGCTGTGCTGCGCTGTCGCTTGGCTGGCAACCCGGCAAGCCCGCAACGCCAGCGCCCGAACAGGCGAAAGCATTTTGGTATCAATGGTTCATGGCAACAGGGCGGGGCGCCGAGTTCGTGAGAAAGAACCGCAAGGAATTCGCCAGATTCCTATGGGACAGCTGGAGCCCATTGGGCTGGTTCGACGATGCCATTTTCGATGAAGTGGCTGTATCCTTCGAAAATCCGGATTGGCCCGATGTGACGTTGCATTCCTATCGGGTTCGCTGGGGTGAGGCGGAGCCCGATCCCCGCTACGAGGAGTTGGCCCGCCGGCAAACATCGGTCAAGATCATCACTGTGCCGACCTTGACACTTCATGGTGGCGACGACCGTGTTGTGCTGACGGCATCATCGGAAGGCCTGGAGGAGCACTTCACCGCGCCCTACAAACGAGTGGTCCTGGATGCAGTCGGGCATTTTCCGACACGTGAGGCCCCACAAGAGGTTTCGCGACTGTTGACGAGCTTTCTCGACAGTTACGGCAGGCGATAAGCGTTTGCTCGGCAGCCATTCGGCTTCCTCGGACAGGCTGGAACCTGATGCATCGCCGCGCATTTCGTCTCCATGGATGGCGGACCGGAACGCCGTCGCGGTCAATGGCAGCCACGGAGAATTCGGATGCAAACCTCAGGCGCAACTTCAGAGCACCATCATCGCCCACTAACCATAGAACCGTTTGCCGGCACGGTAACGGTGCGATTCTCCGACGCGATAGTCGCAGCCACGGAGCGCGCGAAGGTACTCAGGGAAGAGGGACATGAACCGGTGTTCTATATCCCTTTCGAGGACATCTATTTCGACCTTTTCGAAAAGACAAACACGACAAGCAGCTCACCTTCGAAGGGAACCGCTAGTTATTGGCGTGTCCATGCAGTTGGTGGCGCGGCCGATGACTTCATGTGGGCATACGAGACGCCGGATCCGGCAGCGCGGGCCATTGCACGTCACGGCGCATTCGATCCGAAAAAGGCGCGCATCGATATCGACCCGGTGGAGGACGAACGGCACACGCCACATATCAAGGAATAGTTTCGTTGGACCTCTGTCAGCCCGTTGCTAGCGCTCGGAGAATTCCTCGTCGAGAATGCGCAAGGCTTCTTCGTATTTGGCTGCCGAAGCCCCTATTTGCCGTGACTGCCAAATGTTGTCTTTGAGGTCAGCGCGTTTTACCGGCAGCGCCAGCGGATTCGATGCAGCCCGCCTCACGAACGTGAAATAGTCCTCGCCGTCCCTGCGCGAGATGGCATCGACCGCAGAAGCAATCGAGGGTCCAAAGCCAGTCGCTTCAAGCTTGGCTCGTGACCAGCCTTGGCCTTTTTCCAGGACATCATGCAGATAGGCGACGACCTTCTGATCCATCGTCTCGACAGCGTCGACGACACGTCGGCAATGCTCGATATAAGGCCGACCGGTCTTGTCGCGCTGCGCGGCGTGAACCTCTTCCGCAATCTTGGCCGCTCGATAGAAAATGCTCATCGTCGCTGTCCCGGCCGCTTGTCGAAATGCTGATAAATGGCAGCCATCGGAATTTCTTGTGAGTTCATCTCCAAGTCGGATCCATGAGGCGAAAACGCCGATGGCTGATGTCGGTTCCTGTAGCGATTGGGAACGAGTGCCGGCACGGGACGTTCTGATCCATGCCTCCGACGGCAAGGGAAGCCTCATGAAAGAATCCGACCGGGTACGGATCGCCTGATGTCGATGCCGGGTTTGACCTATGGGCCTCTGGGCGACCGCTGCATGCATGTCTGCGTCGACATGCAGCGGCTGTTTGCCGAGCCGTCCCAGTGGGCAACCCCATGGATCACTCGCGTCCTCCCTCGTATTGAGAGCCTGGTCGACAAGAAGGCGCAGCAGACGGTCTTTACGCGCTTCCTGCCTGCCCAAAAGCGGGGGCAGGGGGTCGGCACATGGAAGCGCTACTACGAGCGCTGGGCCTCGATGACGATCGAAAGCATCGGCGACGAAATGATCGAATTGTTGCCGGTGTTGGCCGCTCACTGTCCGCCGGCGGCCGTCATCGACAAGCACATTTACTCGCCCTGGTTCGAAGGTCGGCTCAGGCGTTTTCTGACGGAGCGCGATATCGATACGCTGGTCGTCACTGGCGGCGAAACCGATGTATGCGTCCTCGCCACGGTGCTCGGAGCAATCGATTATGGCTATCGCGTGGTTCTCGTCACGGACGCGCTTTGCAGCTCTTCCGACGCGACGCATGACGCGCTCCTGACCGTTTATCACCAGCGATTTGCGCAGCAGGTCGAGACGGTGGAGATGGAGGTGGTTCTCTCGCACTGGAGTTGATGTCGCCGGCGTTCAGCCGGGCAAAAGCACTGAGTGCTTCCTCGTGCGATCTGGAATACCTATCTGTCGAGCGAACGGCAGGCATAGGAGCGGACGTGGCGCAACGATCGGGAAGTGCTGATCTTCCACTTCATGGTGGACGCGTGCCGAAATGGCTTGGCGATCGCATGACGCGCCTGGGCGCCGTGATGTGCGAGGCCATCATCCATCATTACGGCCGCAACGAGTTGCTGCGCCGGTTGGCGCATCCGTTCTGGTTTCAATCGTTTGGCGCCGTCATGGGCATGGACTGGCACTCGTCCGGCATCACGACCAGCGTCGTCGGCGCCTTGAAACGTGGTCTGACGCCGCTCTCCGGCGAACTTGGCATTCATGTCTGCGGCGGCCGCGGCACGCATTCGCGCAAAACTCCGCATGAACTCGCGATCATCGGCGAGCGCGTCGGCTTCGACGGAGCAGGTTTGGCAACCGTAAGTCGGCTTGTTGCGAAAGTGGACAGCGCCGCCGTTCAGGACGGTTTCGATCTTTATCTGCACGGATTCATCGTCACAGACGACGGCGATTGGGTCGTGGTCCAGCAAGGCATGAACGGCGACAGCAAGGTGGCGCGCCGCTATCATTGGCTGTCCGAAGGTTTGAAGAGTTTCGTCGATCAGCCACACACCGCCATCGAAGGCACCAACCAAGGCGA
This sequence comes from Mesorhizobium sp. M0830, assembly GCF_040319965.1. Taxonomy (NCBI): domain Bacteria; kingdom Pseudomonadati; phylum Pseudomonadota; class Alphaproteobacteria; order Hyphomicrobiales; family Phyllobacteriaceae; genus Mesorhizobium; species Mesorhizobium sp. M0830. Next base: position 3,623 of record NZ_JAMYOR010000056.1, read on the forward strand.
GATCGTCAATCTGACCGACCGGCGCGCCGAAGCTTCGCGCCAGGGACAGTTGGATCTGTTGCAGGACCTTGGGCCGGATCGCATCCTCAAGGAGTTCGCGGCATTGGAGCGCGGCACGGCACCGGCACCGCAACAGCTGTTGCTGCCGCATCTGATCATGCCAGCTCATCACGATGTGCGCGAAAGCGATGTCATCATGCGTCGGCTGCATGGAAACATGGCGGCCGCCGCCGAACGTGGCCCTGAGGATTTTTCCGAGCTCCTTCTGGTACCAGGTGTTGGTGCGCGCACGGTGCGCGCGCTGGCCCTTGTCGCCGAAGTGGTGCATGGCGCGCCGTGCCGTTTTTCCGATCCTGGCCGGTTCTCTCTGGCGCATGGCGGCAAGGACAGGCACCCATTCCCGGTACCTCTGAAAGTCTATGACGAGACCATCGGTGTGCTGAAGTCCGCCGTGCAAAAGGCGAAACTTGGTCATGACGAAGAAATCGGCGCCTTGAAGCGGTTGGACGATCAGTCGCGGCAGGTCGAGCGATACGTCACCGGCCCCAGCCTGAAGGAAATTGTCGCCGGAGAATTCGACCAGTCGCATCTGATTGGCGGTCGCAGTGTTTTTGGTTGGGAGGTGCCGGCGGAGAAGAACAGGAAGGCGTGACAAGATTGCCCTTGAGCGAGCTAGGCCGGTTTGGCCTTCACGCGTCCAGATCGATCAAAGCGACGCCGAGCTCGGGACGTTTGCGGCGGCGCAGGTGACCAGGCGCTTCCACCAGGGTGATTTCAAGCGTTGGCCGAACGATGCCGTCAAGCAGATGTCCACCCCGGGTGGTGCCGTCGCTCAATCCGAGCACCGCGTGGACGTGAAGGCTGGGCTTGCCATCGTCGCCGAGCGCTACGTCGCCGATCGCGCTCAGGACCTCGCATTGCTCGTCGATCGGGATTCTGCGATAGGTCCTCGCATTCGGATCAAACCAGCCCACGGTCGCGCTTTCGAAAGCCCCGATGGCGGTCAAGGACGCACTGCCGACTTTCTGGTCAACCGCAAAGGCGGTCAGCGCGGCGAACGCTTCTTCGCCGGGGTCGAGCACCACGACGAATGTCCTTTGTCCGCTGATCTCGTTGACGCGCTGCGATTTCATGCACGTACTCCCATCGCCTTGGGCCTTGTCAGCCTGAATGGGCTTCGTCCAGGTCAATGAACGTGGTGTTCGGCATTCCGCTTACGTGTTGCTCCAGCTTTCTTGGCCGATTCCGATCGGCTTGCGGCCGATCGTGATGCGGATGCCTTGCCCCCGCTTTTGCCGCCCTTATGCGCCGCGGGATTGCCGGTATGTTTGCCGCGCCCGGAGCCGCCTTCCTTCTTGCCGCCGGCATCGTCCTTGTTGACGGTCGCCCATGCCCGCCTTTCGGCTTCCTGGTCGGAGACCCCGCGCTTCTCATAGCCTTCCGCAATATGATCGGCTTTGCGTTCCTGCTTGTCGGTGTATTTCGATTTGTCGCCTCGTGGCATGACTGTTCTCCCTGTTCTGTAAAGTCTGAACGGAGAGCCAGCGAGAGAGTTCCAATCGAAAAATCGCAACATGGCGGCAAGACATAGCTATCGCCTGTCGGGCTTCGGGTTTGAAGACCGCAACAGCAAGGCGAGGGGAACAAACAGTGCCGTCACGAATGCGCAGTACCGAAACGCGTCGATATAGGCGAGCAATGAAGCCTGGCGCGCGATCAATTGCCCGAGCCAACCGATCGCCTGCTGCTTCGCTTCGACCATCGGTGAGCCCTGAGCCACGAAGTGCTCGGTTACCTGACGCAGCATCTGTTGATAGGTTGGTGAGGACTGCACGGTGTGGCCGACAAGATTTGCCTGATGCAGTTGCGCGTTCTGGGCGATCACCGTGTTGGACAGCGACACGCCGATGCTGCCGCCGATGTTGCGGGCAACGTTGATCAGCGCCGACGCTTGGTTCGTTTGCTGCGGAGCGAGACCGACGTAAGCCGCCGTCGAAATCGGGATGAACAGGAACGGCAGGCCGATCATCAGGAAGATGCGCGCAAAGGCAAAGAAGCGGAAGCTGGCATCCGGAGTGAGCGACGTCATGTGCCACAGGGCGAGCACCACAACGGACATGCCCATCATGATCAAATATTTGGGCTGAACGATGCCTGCGGCAAATCCGGAAATCGGCATCAGCATCAGCATGGCAATGCCGCCGGGCATCATCGAGAGGCCTGACAGGGTCGCCGTGTAGTCGAAGGCGGTCTGTTGCAGCTGTGGCATCAACTGCGTCGTGCTGAACAGCACAGCGCCGACTGCCATCATCACCAGGAATGACATACCGAACTGGCGGCTGAACAGCAGACGGATGTCGACGATTGGATCGCCGTGGCGGAATTCCCAAGGGATGAGCAGCAGGAACGAGATCGCTGAAATCACTGCAAAAGTCGTGATGAAACCCGATGCGAACCAATCGTTGCGCTGACCTTCGTCGAGGAAGATCTCCAGGGAGCCAAGTGCGGTGGCGACCAGGAAGAACCCAACCCAATCTATTCTGAGGCCGCCCTTCAGCCGTTCCTGGCGTTCGCGCTCGATCACGTCCGGCTCGACGAGCAGCCACTGCACCAAAGCCAGCGACATGATGCCGAACGGCACGTTAATGAAGAAAATCCAGTGCCAGGAGAAATGGTCGGTCAGCCAGCCGCCAATGGTCGGGCCGACGGTCGGTGCGACGATGACGGCTATCCCATAAAGGGCAAAAGCCTGGGAACGTTTTTCGGGCGGAAACGTGTCGGCAAGGATGGACTGTTCACTCGGCGCCATGCCGCCGCCGCCGAGGCCCTGCAAGATCCTGAACAGGATGAGCATTTGCAGATTGGGCGCGAGGCCGCAAAGCAGCGATGCGATGGTGAAGGTCGCGACGCAAAGCATGTAGTAGCGCTTCCGTCCGATCACGCTGGCCAGCCAGCCGCTGATCGGTATGATCACAGAATTCGCGACCAGATAGGTGGTGATCACCCACGTGCTTTCGTCCATCCCGGCCGCCAGGCTGCCGGCGATGTTTCGTAGCGCTACGTTGGCGATCGAGGTATCGAGCACCAGCATGAAGGTCGCGATGGAGACGACGATAGCGATCAGCCATGGATTGCGCCCACCGGCGGCGGACCGGCTTTCGCTATGGTCGCTGACCATTTCGTCGCTCATCGCACCTTGACCGCCGGCACCACCGACAGGCCCGGGCCCAGCAGCACGCCAGGTGGTTTGTCGAAGACGATCTTCACCGGCACGCGTTGCACCACCTTGACGAAATTGCCGGTGGCGTTTTCTGCCGGCAGCAGGCTGAAGGCGGTGCCGCTGCCCGCCTGGATGCTGTCGACGCGGCCATGGAAGGATCTTTCCGGATAGGCGTCGATGTCGATGTCGACCGGCTGCCCCGGCCGCATCAGATCGAGCTGAGTTTCCTTGAAGTTGGCCTTCACCCAAACCTCGTCGGGAACAAACATCATCAGCACCTGGCCGGGTTGGGCATAGGAACCGTTGGCAACCGAGATGCTGGTTGCTCGTCCGGAAACCGGTGCCGTGATGGTGGTGCGGGACAGTGTTGTGCGCGCCTGGTCCTGGCTCGCCTTGGCCTGATCGAGTTTGGCTTCGGCGCTCTTGACCTGTGCCTGCAAGACAACGACCTGGCTCTTCGCGGCAGCCACATTGGCCACAGCACTATCGAGAGCAGCCTGATCCTGGCGCAGCGTCGACGCTGCCTGCTGTGCCTGCTGTTGGGTCGCTGTGCCCTTGGCCAGAAGGTCACGGTTGCGCTGGTCCTCGGCCTTGGCGAAATCGAGTGCCGCCTGGGCCTGCGCCATCTGCTTCTGCGCTGCATCGACCTTTGCGTTTTGGGCTTCAATCTGAGCCCTCATCTCGACAATGTCGGCTTGCGCCGAGGTTACGCCGGCATCGGCTTGCTTGAGGCCGGCCTGATAGTCGCTGTCATCGATGCGCAACAGGACGTCGCCCGCCTTGACCGGTTGGTTGTCGGTCACCGCCAGGTCGGTGATACGTCCCGATATTTCGGCGCCGATGGTTATCGTGCGGGCGTCGATGAAGGCATCGTCCGTCCATTCATATTGGCGTGCGTTCAGCCACCACATGGTCATTCCCCCGGCGGCCAGCGACAGCACGATCAGGATTGTAATGGATATGTAAGGGTGCCGCCGGGGGAAGCTTTGGAGGCTGGGCTTTTGATTATCCGCCCCCTTGTCCCGCGCTTCGCGCTCCGGAGTGCCGGGCTGCGCCGCATCGCCCTTGCGTTTTGCCGACGCATCCGATCTGGCCCTGCTCGAAGCCCCGCGCGGATCTCTGGTTTTGTCTGGTTCTTTGGTTTCGGTTTTCGCGTCCACGGGAGAACTCTCAAGCAAAGGCGCCGACCGCTTTTTTCGGGTCAACGGCAGCTGTTCACAAAAGTTCCTGACGAACAGGCCAGCGTGACAGTTGGCATTTTTCGGGGATTGCAGCCGAAGCCATTCAGCCGACAGCGAATCTCACCACCGCTATGAGGATCACAATACCGACGAGGCCTGCGACGAAGATGATACGGCGTGTGCGGGTCCGCAAGATGATCTCGCCTTGCCGCGCCTGTTCAGCCGAAAAGACAGGGCCTTCTTTCTGATCGCTGCGTCGATCGCTCTGGTCACTGCTCATGCTCGTCTCCTTCGTTGGAGCCTGACGAAGACAACCACCGCGTTGCTGGTGAAGTTCCACGTGACCGCCCCGCAAAAGAAGCGATCACAGCGATGTGAGGACGGAACTTTGTTTCCCGCGAGCAGTTTGGTCCGCTTGAGACCTCAGCCAGTTGGAAACCAGCCATGTCTAATTCCACAAGTCCCGGCGGCCTGAGCAGACGCACCTTCATGACGGGCTCTGTTTCGGCAGCAGCGGCAATGCCCCTTGTAGCCACGTCGACGAAAGCCGCCGAGTCACCGACCGCCAAAGCGGCCGAGCCGCGCGATCTGTCGACGATTTCGATGCGGATCAACAAGCAGGCCTACACCCTCGCACTCGACAATCGCACGAGCCTACTCGACGCACTGCGTGATCATGTTGGCCTGACCGGAACAAAGAAAGGTTGCGACCACGGCCAATGCGGTGCCTGCACCGTTCTTGTCGATGGGAAGCGGGTGCTCTCGTGCCTGAGCTTCGCTGTCATGAACGAAGGCCGGGAGGTGACGACGGTGGAAGGCCTGGCTTCAGCTAACGGAGAACTGCATCCGATGCAGCAGGCCTTTGTCGACCATGATGCCTTTCAATGCGGCTACTGCACGCCGGGCCAGATCATGTCCGCCATCGGCTGTATCGACGAGGGCCATGCCGGGTCGGACAATGACATCCGCGAGTATATGAGCGGAAATCTCTGCCGGTGCGCGGCCTATCCCAACATCGTTGCGGCAATCATCCAGGCGCGTGACGAGATCAGGAGGGCCTAGAAATGCGTCCTTTCGTCTATGAAAGACCAACGAGCGTTTCGGTGGCGATCGCCATGGCTTCCCACGTCGACGCCAGGCATGTTGCGCCAACACGGGCCAACACCCAATTCATCGCTGGCGGCACCAATCTGGCCGACCATATGAAGCTTGGCGTCGCGCAGCCTGTGCGACTGCTCGACCTCAACACTCTTGCCGAGCCTGCCCTGCGGCAGATCAGGGTAACCGATGACACCATCCGGTTCGGTGCGCTGGTCCGGATGGGAGAAGCAGCTGACAACAATGACGTCAAGCATAGGTGTCCGCTCCTTGCCGATAGCCTGAAATTTGCCGCCAGCGGCCAGCTTCGCAATATGGCGAGCCTTGCCGGCAATGTGCTGCAGCGCACTCGATGCGAGTATTTTCGTGAAACCTCCTGGGCTTGCAACAAGCGTGAGCCCGGTTCCGGCTGTGCCGCGATGGAAGGGTTCAACCGCCAGCATGCCGTGCTCGGCACCAGCGATGCCTGCATCGCTACATATCATGGCGATTTCGCACAGGCCCTGATTGCGCTCGATGCGGTCGTAGAAGTGGAGGGACGGCATGGTCCGCGCAAGATCCCTTTCGCCAGACTGCATCGGCTTCCCGGCGACACGCCCGACATCGAGACGGATCTGGCCGCCGATGAAGTCATCGTCGCCATCGATGTTCCGCTCGAAGCATGGAGCCGTCGCTCGCGCTACCTGAAGATACGCGATCGCGAATCATATGCATTCGCGCTCGCCTCCGCGGCCGTTGCGTTGGACATGGACGGAGACACCGTCAGACAAGCGCGCATAGCGCTAGGCGGGGTCGCGACCGTGCCATGGCGGGCGAGGGCGGCGGAGGCCGCGCTTCAAGGCAAGGTGATGGAGGAAGACGTGGCCGAAAAGGCTGCCGATGCCGCTTTTGCCGATGCCAAACCGCGCGAACACAACGCGTTCAAGGTGCCGCTCGGAAAGCGCGCCCTGGTGCGAGCGATATTCGAAACACGCGACATGAAGGTCTGAACCATGAACCAAGCCGCGCCAGTTCCAAAAGAAAACCAAGGCGAACCGGTTGTCCGCATAGACGGCAGATTGAAAGTTACCGGACAGGCCAACTATCCGGCCGACATCGCCACAGCCAACGTTGCATATGGTGCCCTTGCAACCAGCAGCATCGCTCGAGGCAAGGTTTCCAAACTCCACACGGATGACGCCAGGGCGGTCCCCGGAGTGCTGGATATCATAACCTATGGCGACATGGACAAGACCGATAGGCCGAAATTTGGCAACACCGGTGCAAGCTCCATAGCACCCTTGCATGACAGGACAATTTTCCACGACGGCCAGATCATCGCGCTGGTTGTTGCCGAGACATTCGAGGCGGCGGAGGAAGCGGCAATGTTGATCCGCGCCGACTATGAAGACCAACCTTCCAGCGCCGGCTTCGATTCCAAAGGGGTGGAGACAGAGGCCGCAGCGGGGAAGAGCCCGATATTCAAGGAGGATGTCAAAGCTGGCGACTTCGACGCCGCCTATGCATCCGCTGCTGTCAAGATCGACCAGAAATACTCGACGCCGACCCAGCATCACAATCCGATCGAACTGTTTTCGACCACGGCGATGTGGCAAGGCGATCAACTCACTGTCCATGAGCCAAGCCAGAATGTCACCGGCTGGAAAATCGAACTCGCCCGGCAGTTGAAGATCGATCCCGCCAATGTGCGGATTGTCAGCCCTTATGTCGGCGGCGCCTTCGGCTCCAAGGGACCTATGACCGCTCGCACGGCAATTGTCGCGATTGCCGCGCGTCGCGTCGGACGCCCGGTGCGCTGCGTCGTCAGCCGCATGCAGGCATTCAACACCCAGACCTATCGCGCCGAAACGCGGCACCGAATCCGCATAGGCGCCGACAAGGACGGCCGCATAATGGCGTTCGGACATGAGGGCTGGGAGGTGACATCACGCCCTGACTCCTATGTCGTCGGCGGCACGTCAGCCACCGGCCGCATGTACAATTATGGTTCGGTGCTCACCAACGTCTCGCTCGTCCATGCCGATCGCAACACACCGGGCTACATGCGCTCGCCGCCCGAGACGCCCTATGTCTACGCGCTCGAAAACGCCATGGATGAAATGGCCGTCGCGCTTGGTATGGATCCCGTCGAGTTTCGGCGTGTCAACGAGCCGGGGAAAGAGCCTATCGGCGGCAAGCCGTTCTCCAGCCGGTCGCTGGTCAAATGCTACGAACAGGCGGCGGAAGCCTTCGGCTGGTCGAAGCGCGATGCCACGGTCGGGTCGATGCGCAATGGCGACTGGCTGATCGGCATGGGTTGCGCAACCGCCATCTATCCAACGGCCAGCGCGCCGTGCGCCGCCCGTGTCCGCCTGACCGCCGATGGCCAGGTTCGCGTTCAGTGCGGCTCGCATGAGATAGGCACCGGTGTGCGTACCGTGGCAGGGCAGGCGGCGGCCGAACGTCTGGGGATAGGGATGGACAAGGTCAGCGTCGAAATGGGCGACAGTGCACTGCCGCCGGCGCCGGTCTCGGGCGGCTCGATTTCGACTGCGAGCGTTTGCTCTGCGGTTCTGAAGGCCTGTGACGCCGTGCGCGGAAAACTTTTCGCGGCAGCCGTTGCTGGAGACGGGCCATTGGCCGGTTCCGGCAATGCCAAGCTGGAAATGGAGCAAGAGAAGATCGTGGCAAGCGGCGGCAAATCCGCCAAGCTGTCGGATGTCTTCAAGGCGATGCAGGTCGGTGCCATAGAGGAATATGCCGAATTTGCACCAAGGGGTTCGACGCCGGAGGCGCTGAAGAAACTCTATGCCGGGCAGGCGGAATTCCACGGTGGCGATCAGGACGAGGACTCGGTGAAATATGCCTTTGGCGCCGAGTTCGTCGAAGTCCGCATCAACAGTTACACACGCGAAATCCGCGTGCCGCGCATCGTCGGTGCCTTTGCCGCGGGGCGCATCATGAACACGCGCACCGCGCGCAGCCAACTGATGGGCGGCATGATCTGGGGTATTGGCCAGGCCCTTCACGAGGCGACGGAAATCGACCGGCGCAACGCCCGCTATGTCAATCGTGACCTGCAAGATTATCTGGTGCCGGTCAACGCGGACATCAAACAGGTCGACGTCATCCTTGTTCCGGAGGTAGATCTGGACGTCAATCCAGCCGGCGTCAAAGGATTGGGCGAACTTGGCAATGTCGGGACGGCGGCGGCCGTGGCCAGCGCCGTATATCATGCTACGGGCAAGCGCATTCGAGATCTGCCGATCCGGATAGATGATTTGATCGCCTGAGGATCAGGGCGCGACGGCGCCGAACGGGAACATGGAACTCGTAACTGTCGCTGCGCTTGCGCAAGCCCGGTCGTTCCGCCTCATTCCGGCGCCGTGGCGGGCGCCGTATATCGCCGCCGAACCGCGTCGAGTACGCGCTTGCGGCTTTCCTCGGCTGAAAGCGTTTCGTCCTTTTCCGCCTCGGCTGTTTCGCGTGCCAGATCCTTGTCTCTGATCTGTTGGCGGAACCATTTGGAATAGTCGCCGCCGCGCAGGTGAAACTCCCAGGTCTTGTCGTCTATGCCCTCGGCCATCTGGGCGAAAATCATCAGATTGTGGGCCCTGAGATTCATCGCATCGTCGGGGCCGTGGAAATAGAAACTGCCCGCCTCATCGAGTTGCCCCTCGGCGTATTTGCGGCTGTGCCGCTTGAGCGATTGGCGTGGCTCGATCACCTTGACCATGGCGAACTTCTTGCGTTTCTGCGGCCGCCAAAACAACACGCGCTCGCCCTTGGGCGAGGAGATCTCCTTAGGCGGCTCGATGCCGGTCACTTTGCAGAAGACCTTCACGACGTCCTTCGCCTTGGGGCCAAGCGCAATGATGGCTGTCACCAGGCGCAAGGCGTCGGTCGAGATCGCTTCCGGGTGAACGGTGATCAAGATCGTGCCAGGCAATTCCAATGACAGGACTGCCCGCGTATCGTCGCGCCGCTTGGGCAGGAGATGGTGTGCTTCGTCGATCAGGAGCCAATGCGGTCTCGCTGTGCGACGGCGGAAACTGCCGAGGCCAGGCAGCAGGTCGGCAAAGAAATCCGGTCGCTCATTGACGCGCAGGGACAGCCCATTGACGACGATATTGCTTTCGGCCTTGGCGATAAGATCCAGCACTTGCGCCTTTGTCGGCGCGCTGGAGCCGTCTCCCAGCCGAACAGCGCCTTCGAGACCGTCATAGTCGCCCTCGGGATCGAAGACGCAGAACTGAAACCGGGTCTCGATGAAGCGTTCAGTCAGCGCGGTGGCCAAAGTGGATTTGCCGATGCCCGAACTGCCGGCAATGAGGACAGTATCGGTCGGCGACAAATAAATCTCGTTGCCGCCGGCCGATCCGAGAACGATGCCGTCATGGCGCCTCGGCACGATCTCATGATCACGCTTGATCAGTCTGTCGGTCAGTTCCTCCACGCCCTTCCCACGTGCGCCACGCATGACCAGATCGGCTGTGGCCTTGACAGCGGGAATTGCGTTATCGACGGCGACGCTGCAGCCGCACGCCTGCAGGAAGGCATGGTCATTCTCGGCGTCGCCGACGCCCACCACATTGTGTGGCGAAAGCCGAAGATCCCGTAGTGCCGCAGCCAGTCCGGTGGCTTTGTTGATGCCGCTCGGCAGGATCATCACCGCGCCCTTGTTGAAGATGATTTCCAGCTCCAGCCCCAGCTCCTTGATGACCTCGAGCACGGTGGCGTGATGTGGTTCCCAGGTTGCGACGATCGACCGCCCGACCGAAAGCGGCTTGACGCCCTGCTTCTTCAACCTGGCAACGAATTTGGGTTCCGGCGGCGGCGAAATCACCCGTTCTTCCTCACTGGCGGGCGTGTAGATCAGCGCTCCATTCTCAGCGACGACCTTGTCGAAAAGGCCGATTTCGGAAAAAACATGCTTCAAATCGGGCAGTTCGCGCCCGGTCACAAGAAGCAGCTTGCGGCCGCTTTTCTTGAACCGTTCAAGGGCAGCGAGGGTCTTCCTGGAGACTGTCCCGTCATGAGCCAGCGTGCCATCGTAGTCCGTCGCCAACGCAATGAAATACATTCTGCCGACCTTTCACCGTTCCGGTTTGCATTCCGGTTAGAACGTGTGATCGACACAAAGGCTCCCATCGGACGCGGATCGCGGCGTTTCGAAAAAGGAGTAACGGTTTCGCCCCGGAGACCAGGAACTCCTCCGGTACCGGCACGTTGACCAGCAAGCCGGGACGAGTCCCGGCTTTCGCAGGCGGCGGGCAAAAACCGCAGCCGAAATCAACCTTGATAACAATGAAAGGCGAGGCCATGGGCTTCTTTTCGAAGGACATCAAGACACTCGACGATCTCTTCGTACACACGCTGCGCGACATCTACTACGCCGAAAGGCAGATCGAGAAAGCGCTGCCGAAGATGATCGACAAGGCAACCGACCTGCAATTGAAAGCCGGATTCGAAAAACATCTCGACCAGACCAGGGGCCATATCGAGCGCGTCGAGCAGGTGTTCGAGTTGCATGGCGTTAAGGCCAAGGAGGTCAACTGCCCAGCAATCGACGGCATTCTCGAGGAAGCCGACGACGTCAGCGGCGACGTCGACGACAGGGAGGTTCTCGATGCGGCGCTGATAGCCTCGGCGCAGGCCGTCGAGCACTATGAAATGACCCGCTATGGCACGCTCATCGCCTGGGCCAAGCAGCTTGGTCGCAGCGACTGCGCCAACGTGCTGGCCAAGAACCTGAAGGAAGAACAGGCGACCGATCGCAAGCTCACCGAAATCGCGGAAAGCAAGGTAAACCTGCAGGCAGCCGAGTGAGGCTACTCGGTTCGGCCAGTCGTCGCGACGGCTGGCCGGCCGATCCAACATGATCCAATCCTGCGGAGGACACCGCCTCGGCAACGCAGGGGAATAAGCGGATCTTCATCCGGCTCCGCGATTGTTCCCCGAAAAATTGAAGCAATCGTCAGCGCGCCGGGTCGACTCCCGGCACCATCGATTTGCTGCCTTAGCGTCTCGCTATCGTGCGGCGCGTGACGTGTAGATTTCGCTATTTCCCGGACTATCCGTCTCACTCTGTGGTCATCACACGTCAGTGTCTTTTGTCCTCATGTCAGTAACCGCCGACCACCGGCAAGATTTCGCCGGTAATGTAGCTCGAGCAATGTGGCGAGGCGAGGAACACATACGCGGGTGCGAGCTCTTCCGGCTGTGCAGGCCGTTTCATCGGCGTGTCCGCACCGAATTTCGAGACGTCGTCTGCTTCCTTGTCCGATGGATTGAGCGGTGTCCACACCGGGCCTGGCGCAACGGCGTTCACCCGAATTCCCTTGCCGATAAGGTTGCCCGAAAGCGCGCGCGTAAATGCGTGAATGCCGCCCTTGGTCATCGAATAGTCGACGAGCTGCCTTGAACCTTCAATGCCGGTCACGGAGCCGGTGTTGATTATAGCCGAGCCTGGCTTCATATGCGGCACCACTTCCTGCGCCATATGAAAATAGCCATAGAGATTGGTCTTCAGCGTCGTGTCGAAATGTGCCTCGGTCAGGTCGCTGAAATCGCTGGAATGTATCTGGAAAGCAGCGTTGTTGACCAGCACATCGATCCGGCCGAATTTCTGCACCGTGACCTCCACCGCGTTGTGGCAGTGTTTGCGTTCGCTGACATCGGCCCTTATCAGAATACAGCGCCGCCCCTCTTTTTCGACGGCCGCCTTGGTCTCTTCGGCGTCCTTGTCTTCGGCCAGATAGACGATCGCAATGTCCGCGCCCTCGCGGGCAAACAGCACGGCCACCGAACGGCCGATTCCGGAATCGCCACCTGTGATGAGCGCTACCTTGTCGTCGAGTTTTTTCGACCCCAAGTAATAGGGCGCATCGTAGAGAGGAGGGGGCTCAATCGCCCATTCATGCCCCGGCTTGGGCTGATGCTGCTCGGGAAAGGGCGGCTCAGGATATTTGCGGGCGCCGGCTTGCATTGCACGTTGAGCCTTGCCGTTGCCCTTGGCTTTGTCCTTGGCATCAATGCCGCGTTGGATATGCCGTTGCTTGGCGGCTTCGCCTGATGTCTGCGACTTCATCTGCATGTTTGTCTCCTCGGTTTCGAGAAGGAACAACGCGCTTCGGACAAAAAGGTTTGCGCAAAAGCCACAGCGCTCACCGCCACCTTATCCCGCGGTATTATCTGGCCGTATTATCTAAGGTCGTGCCGCCTTTCGATTTGATGCGCCGGAGCCCCACAAGGCGCGCCCGAGCAAGTTCCGTCTGCCCTTGCGCGGGACAAGATCGATATCGCTGACAAGCTTTGCGCCGCCCTCGCGCCGCTCCAATGTGATCTTGCGGCTATGGAAGGCTTCCAACTCGGCGCGATGTGCCACACTGATGATGGTGACGTCAGGCAATTCGTGGATGACCATCTCCATCATCTTGTCCTGGCTCTTCTCATCGAGTGCCGACGTTGCTTCATCGAGCACGATGATATCGGGCGTGTGCAGCAGTAGACGCGCGAAGGCGAGCCGCTGCTTCTCGCCGCCCGACAGGATCTGGTCCCATGGCGCGTCCTCCTCAATCCTGTCGGCGAGATAGTTTAGCCCCACCTTGTCGAGGGCAGCGTTGATCTTATCCAGCGTCCAATTGTCTGCGGCAGCGGGATAGGCAACCGCGCGGCGCAGCGTCCCGGAGGGGATGTAGGGGCGTTGCGGCAACATGAACAGGCGCCTGCCGGCACGGAAATTGACGCCGCCGCCACCCCACGGCCACAGGCCTGCCACGGCCCGCACCAGCGTGCTCTTGCCCGAACCGGATTCGCCGGCCACCAGCACCCGCTCGCCCGGTTCGATCGCGACCTCGGTTTCCTTGACCACTGCGGTGCCGTCGTCGAGCGTCACGGAGAGATCGTCCAGGCTCAGTATGGCACCACCTTCGGTTTCACCGCGGCTGATGCGTCCGAGCGCGTCGCTCTGCTCGGCGCGCTCGAGCCCGTCGAGCGACATCATCAGCGAGGCGATGCGCCGAGCACAGGCGTTCCAGTCGGCGAGACGGGGATAGTTGTCGACCAGCCACCCGAATGCGCCCTGCACGATGGCAAAGGCAGAGGCAGCCTGCATGACTTGTCCAAGTGTCATCGAGCCTTCGAGAAACTTCGGTGCGCAAAGCAAAATCGGCACGACCGGCGCGAACAGGCTCGATCCCTGCGACACCGCCGCCGTGCGCATGTGCTGGCCGGTCAGCAGCGCCCATTGCCTCAGCACATGGCCGAAATTCCTGTCGATGCCGCTACGCTCCTCCTCCTCGCCGCCGAGCAAGGCGATGCTCTCGCCGTTTTCGCGCACGCGAGTCAGCGTGTAGCGCAGTTCGGCCTCCGCCTGGTTCTTCCGCTCGGACAGCTGGACGAAGTTGCGGCCGATCACCACCATCGAGGTGGAGGTGATGGCGGCATAGATCATTGCGGTGATCACCAGGAAGCCGGGGATGGTGATGCTCTCGCCGCCGATCGGCAGGGTGAGCGCGCCGCCGATGGTCCACAGCACGACGATAAAGGTCGAGGCCGACAGGAACGCGTTGAGGACGCCGGCGGTGAAATCGACCGGGGATTCGGTGGCGATGCGCAGATCCTCGGTCATGCGGGCCTCTGGGTTCTGGTGGTCGCCGCTGACGAGGTTCAACTGGTAGTACCGGCCGTTGGCCAGCCAGCGCGCGATGACCGCGGTGGTTAGCCAGGAACGCCAACGGCGCTGGATCGTCATGCGCAGGTAGACCTGCGCGACGACAAGGCTCCCGCTTCCGAGCACGAGCGGCACGAAAACAGCGCTTAGAACATAAACGGTGTGGGCATCACGCTGCTCGAGGGCGTCGAAAATCGCGCGGTTCCAGCGATTGATCCCATACTGGAAGCCGACGTTGACGCATATCAATATCAACAGTCCGATCGTGAACGGCAAGGCGAGCCGATCGCCGCTGCGGCCCCAGTAGCCGCGCGCGCTGATCCAGAAGCGCCGCAGCAAATATCGCTTGCGCGCCTGCTCCGCCTCTTCGGGCGTCAGTTCTGGACTGGGTTCGACAGCCTCTGGCGGCGGTGCGGACTGGCCGTTGACCTCGGGCGCGGCCTGGCCGTCGGGCTCGGGCACGGCTTCGACCGCCGAGGCCCTTTCCGGGCGCGACTTTTCAGCACCGCGCGGTTTGGCACCCTCGACCGATTTCCGCTTGAATTTGGCCCCGGACATAACCGCGATAACGGGCCAAAAATTAAAAGGTTTCATGATGTCCGCCGACATGCCAGCTATCGCCGGCATCAAGGGCCGACAGCCTTGCGTGTGGTTGCCATAGACGATCTCCGATCCGTGAACCGAGCGCAGCTTGTCAAACGATCCACAGGGCAGGGACGTGCTGCCCTGCATGGAACTCAAGCGGGCCATCAGATCATCGCGGACGCGGAACTCCTTCCGGCAGATCGCGCCGTTCAGATTCTCACGATCGGCGAAGGCATGTCTCTAGGATTGCGGGGCGCCTTTGCCGAACAGGAATGAAATCCGCAACGAACTCGGCGCAAAGCGCAACTCCTTCACAAGCCGATCCTGCACCGTCTGATTTGGCCCCGTTCAACGCCCACCTTTGAACTGCGGGTGTGACGCAGGTGATGAACCTGAGATGACTTCGCCCCCAGAACGGGCACTCAGCCGGCAGTAGCGATCTCCTGGACTGCGTCAGACGCGCTGCGGCTCATCTTGCGACAAAGGTGACTTGCGACAAGGTGACGAGAGGCATGACGGCATTCACAATGCTCCCAGTCACGCCACACTTTGCTGCGAAGGCGCCAGCCACAACAGAAAGTCGCATAAGATAGATTATGGAACTTTCGCGTTGAGGTAAGGCTGGAAATAGCCCGATGTTTTTCATACGCTGACGGACAGCCGCTTTTCGCCGTCGAAGCCGATCCAAGCCGACAAGATGATCTACCGCCGCAGCCTTCGCCGCATACATTGCTGTCTGCACGGCATCGGTGTGAAGAGCTGTTCCTATCGCGCTGAGTCGTAAGGGATTTCGATCACCATTCCATCATAGGCCGGCTCGACATTGGCTGGGGTCTCAGCCATGACCGCGGCGTAGTCGAGCGGCACATGCATATGCGTCAGCACGGCGTGTCTTGGTGCCAGCCGCTCGATCCATTCAAGCGCCTCGCCAAGTGAGAAATGGCTTGGGTGCGTCCGGTACTGCAGCGCGTCGATGATCAGCACGTCGAGGTCGCGCAGCCGTTCGGCTGTGGCCTCCGGAAAGCCGCTGATATCAGGGCAATAAGCGAGCGCGCCGACGCGAAAGCCGAGCGATATGATGTCGCCATGGATCTGCGGCAACGGCTCGAGGGTGAGGGCACCCCCCTCTCCTTCGATGACCAATGCCCTGGCGTGATCGATGAGATGCGGCTTGACGATCGGCGGATAGGAACTGCCCTGCGGCGTCTCGAAACAGTAGCTAAACGCCTCCCGCAGCCGAAGCATTGTTGCGCTGTCGGCGTGGATATCGATCAACTGGCGCTGATCGAGCACGAAACCACGCAGGTCGTCGATACCGTGAATATGGTCGGCATGTGGGTGCGTATAGACGACCGCATCGATGCGCCTGACGCCGGCCAGCAGCATCTGCTGGCGGAAATCCGGCCCGGTGTCGATAACGACGGTTGTGCGGCTGCCATTGGCCGCGATCCGCTCGACCAGTGCGGCGGTGCGCATGCGGCGGTTCTTCGGATTGTCCGGATCGCAATTGCCCCAGTCGCCGGTGATGCGCGGCGTGCCTGGCGACGAGCCGCAGCCGAGAATGGTGAGGCGCAGCCGGTCGGTCATCGTTCAGGTGCTTTGCTCGGCCAAGCGGGAGGTCGCGGCATCTTGCCGAACAGGCGGAAGAAATTGTTCGTTGTCAGCGCGGCGATTTCAGCCTCGCTGACGCCGATCGTTTCGGCCAGCACCTTGGCGGTATGGGCGACATAGGCCGGCTCGTTGCGCTTGCCGCGAAACGGCACGGGCGCCAGATAGGGCGCGTCGGTTTCGACCAGCAGTCGGTCATGCGGCACATCGGCGGCAATGGCGCGCAACTCAGCCGAATTCTTGAAGGTCAGGATGCCTGAGAACGACACGTAACCACCGAGCGCAACACCGATTTCAGCAAGCCGGCGCCCTGAGGAAAAGCAATGCAGGATGAACGGGAAGGCGCCCTTCCCTGTTTCGTCTTCGAGGATGGCTGCCATGTCTTCATCGGCATCGCGCGAATGGATGACCAGCGGCAATCCTGTCTCACGCGCCGCGGCGATGTGATTGCGAAAGCCCCGTGCCTGCACATCGCGCGGCGCCTTGTCGTAGAAATAGTCGAGCCCGGCCTCGCCGATCGCCACCACTTTTGGATGAGCGGCCAGCCGTACGAGTTCGACCGACGTCACGTCCAATTCTTCCGCGGCATTGTGCGGATGAGTGCCGACCGAACAGTAGACGTCATCGAAAGTTTCGGCGATTTCAATGATTTGCTGGAATCGCTTCACACGGGTCGAGATCGTCACCATACGGCCGATTCCGGCCGCCTTGGCGCGGGCGACAATGGCCTCCCGCTCCTCGGCAAAATCCGGAAAATCCAGATGGCAATGGCTGTCGACGAGCATCAGATGTTCGCGTCCGGCTGTTCGACATAACGCGGAAACACGCCTTCCGGCGGTGGCAATGCGGTGCCAGGCACCAGCGCATAGTCTGCGTGGACATGTGCGAAATCGCGGCTCTGCGCCGGCACCGCCAGCAGGTCGAGCAGCTTGTTGGCCGATCCCGGGACGAAGGGCTGACACAGCAGCGCCACGCGACGCACGACCTCTGCGGTCGTCCACAGCACGGTTTCCATGCGCGCCGGATTGGTTTTCTTCAACGCCCACGGTGCCTCGCCGGCGAAGTATCGGTCGGCCTCCGCCACCACCCCGAAGATTGACGCCAGCGCCAGATGGATAGCCTGCTCGGCCATCGCCTTGCGCGCGCTATCCAGGGCGGCGACGGTCCGATCCAGCATCGCGCCATCGGCATCCGTAAGGTCGCCGCGCTGCGGCACCACGCCGTCGCAGTTCTTGGCGATCATCGACAGCGAGCGCTGCGCCAGATTACCGAGTCCGTTGGCTAGGTCGGCGTTCGTGCGGTTGACGATCGCGTCATGGCTGTAGCTGCCATCCTGGCCGAACGGCACCTCGCGCAGGAAGAAGTAGCGCACCTGGTCGAGACCATAGTGCTCGACCATCGCGAATGGATCGACGACATTGCCAACCGATTTCGACATTTTCTCGCCGCGATTGAACAGGAAGCCATGCGCGAAAACGCGGCTTGGCAACTCGATGCCGGCCGACATCAGAAACGCCGGCCAGTAGACCGCATGAAAGCGGACAATGTCCTTGCCGATGATATGCGTGGCCGGCCAATACTGCCATTTCCCGGCCTTTGTGTCGGGATAGCCGGCGGCGGTGATGTAATTGGTCAAGGCGTCCACCCAGACATACATCACATGCTTGTCGTCGCCTGGCACTGGCACGCCCCATTTGAAGGTCGTACGGGAGATCGACAGATCCTTCAGCCCGGACTTGACGAAGCTCAGCACCTCATTGCGGCGTTCGGTCGGCCCGACGAAATCAGGCTGGCTGTCAAAAAGGGCCAGCAATCTGTCCTGGTAGGCAGAAAGCCGGAAGAAGTAGCTCTCTTCTTCATTCCATTCGACGGGCGAGCCAAGCGGTTCGCGCCGCACGCCATCCTCGCCGAGCGTCGTCTCACCTTCGTCGAAATAGGCTTCCTGGCGAACCGAATACCAGCCGCTATAGCGGTCCAGATAGATGTCGCCATTGGCGGCCATCGCTTTCCAGATTGCCTGGCACGATTCATAGTGTCGCGGCTCTGTCGTGCGAATGTACTCGTCATTCGAGCCGCCCATAGCCTCGGTCATCTCGCGGAAAATAGCCGAATTGCGGTCGGCAAGCGCCAGAGGGGTGATGCCTTCCTTCTCGGCGGTTTGCTGCATCTTGAGGCCATGTTCGTCTGTGCCGGTCAGGAAAAAGACATCCTTGCCGTCCAGGCGCTGGAAGCGAGCCAGTGCGTCGGTTGCAATGACCGTATAGGCATGACCGATATGAGGCTTGCCGTTCGGGTAAAAGATCGGGGTTGTGATATAGAATTTGTCGCGTGACATGAATGAACCGTCATGAATGTCTGAAAGGAAAGGCGTGGCGGTGGATATCGCATCGGGAGGGCGATTGCCATCCCGCTGCCAACGCATGCCGTCCAAAAGTGGCCCCGGTTCTAGGGGCAACGGCATGCATCAAAAGGCCGTCACATTCGCATTGCAGAATTCAGGCGGTCGATCATGGTCAAGGCGTGCTGCTTCTTGTCGAGATTGTAGGTGTCGGTCTCAGATATAGCGTCCAGCGCCTCATGCCAAGTGTCCGACAGGGTTTTGGCCCGTGCCAGGTCGCCCGCCAGCGCCGCCTGGCTTGCCGCGTCCGACAACAGATCCAGCGCCCGGCGGTTGAAGATATCGAACTGGATCGTCTGGTCGCGGCCGGCGACGGCTTCGGCAAGGCGGAACGCGCCGCCGACATCGCTCTTTCTTCCGGTGACCAGAGCGTCGAGCGTGGAAGCGATCTCCAGCCCGCCATACTGCGTCAACAGGATGGCATTGCGCGCGCTACCCCCTGCCCGGCCCACCAAAGCCGCCCGCGCCGCCGGATCGTCAGGCGGCAATGGCTCAGTCGTTTCCAGCACCGCCATCAGGTCGTCGGCGTCGAGTGGCGTCAATCGCACCACCTGACAGCGCGACCGGATCGTCGGCAGCAGGCTGCCCGGAGCATGGACGATCAGGATGAACAGCGTTCGTGCCGGCGGCTCTTCAAGGTTTTTCAGCAAGGCATTGGCGGCATTGGTGTTCATGTCATCGGCCGGGTCGACGATGACGACCCTGTAGCTGCCGTCATGCGAGGTCAGCGACAGGAAGCGGCTGACCTTGCGGATTTCATCGACGGTGACGACTGTCTTGAAACTCTTGGTCTTGTCGTTAAGCGGCCGGGTCAGATGCAGGACGGAAGGATGCGCCCCGGTGGCGATCTGGCGAAACAGCGACGACGCCGGATCGGGCGTGGCAAGGCTTTCCGGCGCCAGCGCGAAATCAGGGTGCTTCAGGAGATGATGTGCGAGATGGAAGGCAAGCGTCGCCTTGCCGATGCCGATCGGTCCGGAGAAGATCAGCGCATGCGGCAGCTTTCCCGCGCGATAGGCGGCGGTGAGCATATCGGCGGCCTGCCGGTGTCCGACCAGGCGTGGCGTTTCGGATGGTTCGGGCACGCCGTCCAGTGTGTCGTGCTGCTCCGGCGCAATACGTTCGAAGATCATGCTGGCGTCGCCCGCATGTTGCGCGCCGGCGTTCTTGACGCCAGCGCCGCGAACACAGCAGCGGTGACGACATTCTCAACCGCATCCGGCTCGGCGGCCGCGTCGATCACGATACAGCGCTCCGGCTCGGCCGCGGCGATCGCCAGGAACGCTTCGCGGCGGGCCTGATGGATCGCCAGCGTCTCTTTTTCGAAGCGGTCGGCGTCTGCGTCGGCGCCGCGCCGCAGTGTTGCGCGTCTCAGGCCCTCGGCCGGATCGATGTCGAAGATCAGCGTCAGGTCGGGCATCATGCCATTGATGGCGACCTGCTCCAGCGCATTCATGAACGCTGGATCGATGCCACCGGTGACGCCCTGGTAGACGCGGGAGGAATCCAGGAAGCGGTCGCAAAGCACGATGGAGCCACGCTCGACCGCCGGTCGGATGACCTGTTCGACATGGTCGGACCGCGCCGCCGCAAAAAGCAACGCTTCCATCTTCGGCCCAAACGGTTCGGCGGCCCCCGAAAGCAGCACGTGCCTGACCGCTTCGGCACCCGGCGAGCCGCCCGGCTCACGGGTAAGGAGGACATCGTATTTCTTGGCGCGCATCTTCCTGGCCAGCCGCTCGATTTGCGTCGACTTGCCTGCCCCTTCGCCGCCTTCGAAGGTGATGAAAAATCCGCGTGCCAACCGAGAGGCCTTCTTGTCCATGCTTGAATGGGCTTGTAGCGCTCTAGATAGTCCGCGTTCGGCGAAACGTCCATGCCGTCGATTTTCTGCTTTTGTGCATATCGTTGCCCCCAAAACCGGGGCCACTTTTGAGCGACATGCATTTAGCGCAGCCAGCCGACCGCCAGCTCCTTGACGGCATCGAGCGCGCGCTGCGGCAGCGTACCGACGCCGATCGATTCGGCGGCGAAAAGCGGTGTCTCCTGACTGAGCGTATCGCCGATCCAGACCCGCAACGCGCCCACCGGCTGCCCCTCTTCAACGGGTGCTGCGACCGGGCCGTTGTAGACGATCCTGGCCGTCAGCTTGTCGCGGTTGGTGATCGGCAGGAAGATGTCGATCGGACCCTTGGCCTTCAGCGTCACCCCCGATTTGGCGCCGCCGAAAACCTGGGCTTCTCCAACGATCTCATCCTTTGCGAAGATTTCGGTCTTCTCGAAGGAGCGAACGCCCCAGTCGAGCAACTTTCGCGCCTCCTCGGCCCGCTCCTTGTCGCTGGCCAGCCCGCTCATAGCAGCGAACACCCGAGTGCCGTTATGGCTGACTGAACCGACGATGCCGAAGCCTGACGTCTCGCTGGCGCCGACCGCCAGGCCGTCGGCGCCGATATCCATCGCCAGCAGTGGATTGCGGTTCCTCTGTGAGATCTTGTTCCAGGTGAAATCCTTCTGGCCATAGTAGCGATAGAAATTCGGATAATCGCGCCACAGGTGCACGGCCAGCTGCGCCAGTTCACGCACAGTCGTCTGCTGACCATCCGCCGGCAGGCCGGTCGAGTTGACGAAAGTCGATGTCTTGAGGCCGATCTGGCGGGCGCGCTCGGTCATCTGCGCGGCAAAACTGTCCTCGGACCCGGACATGCCTTCGGCGATGACGATGCAGCCATCATTAGCCGCCTGCACGACCACGCCCTGAATCAGGTCCTCGAGCCGGACCGCCGACTTGAGCTTGGCGAACATCGTCGATGTTCCCGAAGGCGCGCCACCCTTGCGCCAGGCGTTCTCGCTGACCACGAACGTATCGTCGAGCTTCAGGCGGCCCGACTTGATGGCGTTGAACACCACTTCCATGGTCATCAGCTTGGCCATCGAGGCCGGTGGTATCAGCTTGTCGGCATCCTTCGAAAACAGCACCGTCCCGGTCTCGGCATCGATCATGAAGACCTGCGTGGCCTTGGTCTCGAACAGCTGCGCACGCACTGGAGCCTGCGAAAACAGCAGCAGGCCAAAAACCAGAAGCCCGGCGAGAGGCTGGAGCAAGCGCAATTGCATGATGTTCGACCCATTGGCCGGCCCGGCCGGCAAGCCCGCAAAAACTATCAGGCTTTTTGCGGGGCGGATCAACCGCACAGCGGAAATCCGGCTGGCTTCAGCTCAGTTGCGCACAGCCAGCGCATCCGGCGCGCCATGCGACCATGCTGCCTGCAACAAATCATCCAGATTGCTGTGGCCGTCTGGATAGAGATTGACCGAATACCAATCCTCGCCATCGAGTTCCGAGCGCTGGATCTCGATCTTGCCGAATGCGGCAAGCTGAGCGGCAATGCGCTTGGCCTCCGCTACATCCTCGAACGAACCGGCAGCGACGTAGTCGGTAGCCGAACCCTGCGGCTGTCGCTTCCATGACTGAAGGACATCGGCCGGCGACATACCATCGCCACCCAGTGCGGCGAACGCATTGGAGGCGCGTTCGACCCTCTCGTCCGCATAGGACAGCGAGGCCACGGCAAACGGAGATTGCCGCGGCAAATTGATTTCCGGGCGCTCCGGCACGATCGGGCCGAATTCGGGCAGCGTCAGATCGACGTAATCCGGCGCCTGCGCCGACATGTCCGGCTGGGCGACACCGGAATCGGTCAACTGACCCGGAAACGGCACCGCAGCAGCGCCGGCAGGCAGACTTGGCGACGGTCCGTTCATGGCCACCATGACGCCGCCCGGCAATCCATCCGACGGATCCGGCGCCCTGTTGCCCGGGTGGTAGGAGGCCATCAGATACTGGTCGTCATCGCCGTCGAGCGGTGCACGGCCGACATATTCGACCTTCACTTGAGCGGTGCCGATGTTGGCATAGTCAAGCATCTGGGCTGCGCGCTCCGACACATCGATGATGCGGCCTTCGTGATACGGGCCGCGATCGTTGACGCGAACGATGACCGAACTGC
The DNA here is from genome assembly GCF_040319965.1 of Mesorhizobium sp. M0830. NCBI lineage: Bacteria > Pseudomonadati > Pseudomonadota > Alphaproteobacteria > Hyphomicrobiales > Phyllobacteriaceae > Mesorhizobium > Mesorhizobium sp. M0830. The sequence continues at coordinate 26,373 of NZ_JAMYOR010000056.1, forward strand.
CGGTCGCGAGATTGGTGACGCGCGCATAGCTTGGCAGCGGCATGGTCGGATGCGCCGCCGTCAGGTGGGTCATGTCGTAGACTTCGCCGTTGGCGGTAAGCCGGCCGTGGAAGGCGTCGCCATACCAGGAGGCCAGGCCGACCTTGGCGTAGCGCTTGTCTTCCCGGGGATAATACCACTTGCCGCGAACCTGATAGGGTTTGCCAAGCTGGTCACGGCCGCCGCCGCGTTGCATGCGACCGTTCTTGGAGAACACGCGCGGGCTTGCCTTCACGCCATATTCGGATTCGGAAAAATATTCCTTGGAGCGGGTCTTCTTGTAGACCATCGCTTTCGGCTCAGGCTGCGACGCGCACGCCGCCAGCAAGGCGGCCGAAACGGTAAACAACGCAACTGTGGCAGCGCGACGAAGGCGCGTGTGCGTCACAGCCTGCATTTCCTGATGTCCCCTTCAGTCTCGACCTAGGACGCCGCGTTCAAGCATCAGAGGATGCCAAAACACGTACTCGACGAATATAAAAGACGCCTTGAACCCCGATCCCTTGTGCGCAGGAATTGTTTATCACGATATTAACCGATTGTGGCCAGAACCGGGCAAGAATGTGGCGCCGCCGCCATGCCGAGCACCCCGAAAAGTAACGGCTTTGCGTCGCTGCCTACGCAGCCCACATTGTCGACGCAATGAATGGCGAAGGCGCCGGCCTCATGGTTCGGAAGTCGCTCAAAGTGACCACCTCCTTGCTCGACGGCGAGGCCGGCGTCATCGACAACAACAAGATGTAGCCGGGGCGGAGTTATATCGTTTTACACAACCCCTAATTGCTAGCTCGCGGGACACACCGGCTGTTAATTTAGCCTCAGGGCGAGGAGGGAAAGGTAGCGAACCGGGAGGATATAGCGCATGAATTACGATTTCGGCATCCATCGATCTGAAGAGGATCAGCCTTACGAAGTTACCTCTTTCGCCAAAAAACATGGCTTGACGTTACGCGCTGCGGACGCCGTTCTTTTCGCCAAGGGCCCATCACGAACGGCCTGCGATGCGGCAGCATTGGCTTTCCTCTGTGCAGTCGCCGCACAAGCCAAGAAACAATCGACGCGCTAGCCTTCCGCGACCACGACTCGGCTCGATTTGTTTGGCCGGCGCTATCTCCAACCTGAGTAGGTTGCCGGCCATTATCGTCTTGCTGAAGTTGCAAGCCGCTCGCTTTCCGGAAAGTGGCTTGTGGCTATCTGCGGCGCGCGACCCTCGCGGCCGTAACAAGTCCAGGCCGCATCGACGAGACCGCTTAAGCGAAGGCCCGCCGCCTCATTTGCGAAGCGACGGGCCCTTCCCCACCCACAATCGCCTCCACGCAATTGCGGTGCCAAATTGATTGACCCATTATGGGTCACTAACCGCACCTGTGCTCGCCTCCCTTCCGCGATCACACCATAGGCTAACGTGATCTCGCAGTTCACAATACGACTACAAGCGGTCGATTCCTTAGGGATGTAGCCACTCCAAAAGCCCGCCGCAGGTCGCTCCCGTGGCGGGCTTTTCATCGATTAGGGTTTCGGGCCGGATTGCGGGCTTCCCATTGGATCGCCTATTGGGGCGGCCCCCCTTAGCGCTTCTTCGGCTTTGGCGTAATTTCTTGAACTCGCACCTTGTCGCCGATCTCCTTGGCCATCGCCAGGGCTTTGGCCTTGTCCTTGGTGGTCAGCACGGTCCGCCAATGCGGCTTCTCGAACACGCTGACAACGTAGGTTGTTACCGGCGTGTCTTTCATCTTATGCCCTCCCCGGAACCCGCACCACTTGGGAGCCGATCGGACGTTGCGCATCCCGATCTTCAGCAGTGATGGGCCGAGCATCGCCTGCCGCAAGCACAACCGTTAGAGATCGCTAATGTTCCGTTAAGCCGTTTTGGTTGGTCGAATGTCGGCTTCCAGTCCTGATTGCCCACCCTCTGTTGGCCTTCAGGAATGCATGTGAAGAACACCGGCCGGCCCGCGGCCTTACACGCCGAGCAGCCGAAGAGCCCGACCAGATCCCAATGCATGGAACCGTGATCCAGGCCAAGCCGATCGATCAGCGCCGGGACGTCCCCGTGGCGGTCACGCAATCCGTCGGTCCCGCTCAATATTTATGATTTATGCGCCCATGATGCCCGGGCAGTTGGAAGGCACCGCAGCGGTGGTTGACGCAGCCCTCAATGCCGCACTACAGGAATGAAGTACGAACCAGTCGGCAAACGCCTTCGGTGCCAATCCGGTGCCAAACAGGTCAAAACCGGCCGGACGAGCAAGCCTAAGTGATGAAAAGTCACGATGGAGGAATGGCCGAGCGGTTTAAGGCACCGGTCTTGAAAACCGGCGTGGGTGCAAGCTCACCGTGGGTTCGAATCCCACTTCCTCCGCCACAAATCGAAGAAATCGTAATAACATCAATAGTTTGATAATTCCTGCTTCAGCGCCTCGCTCACGATTCGCGCTGGCGGCGCCTCTGCGCGAACACAGAACCTTTAACCTTTGGAAAGGGGAGATGTGGTTCTTGTCAGAGGCGCAGGCGGCGCGCCGGGGCGAATGCATGGATATCTTTGGCATCAAGGCACTGTTGATCTGCGGGCTGATCTTCATTCCGTTCGAGAATCTGTTTGCCGAGCGGCCGCAGAAGGTTTTCCGCAAGGGCCTGATCGTCGATCTGATCTACATGCTGTTCAACGGCTTCTTCATAAAGATGGCCATGGCCATGATGGCGGCCGGTGTCCTCGGCTTCGCTGCGATCCTTGTCCCGCAATCGATAACCCAGGCCGTCAGTGGCCAGCCCGTCTGGCTGCAGGTTGCGGAAATCATCCTGATCACCGATATCGGCGTCTATTGGGCACATAGGGCTTTCCATAAAATCCCCGCGCTTTGGAAATTCCATGCAATTCACCACGGCATAGAGGAACTGGACTGGCTTGGGGCTTTCCACAATCACCCGGTCGACATCATTGTCACCAAGGCGATATCGCTGACGCCGGTCTATTTCCTTGGGTTCTCCGATGCCTCGATCGCCGTCTTTTCGATGATCTACTTCGGCCACACAATGCTTGTTCATTCAAACGTGCGGATTCCTTTCGGCCCCTTGAAGTGGCTGATCGCCAGCCCGCAATTCCATCGCTGGCACCATGCCAACCAGCGCGAAGCCTATGATAAGAACTTCGCCGGGCAGCTGCCTCTCCTCGACGTCATGTTCGGCACCTATAATGCCACCGGAGACAAGGTGCCGGAGAAGTACGGCGTCGATGATCCAATCCCCTCCACCTATATCGGTCAGACCGGCTATCCATTCCTTCCCCGCAGGAAGCTGTCGAACCGACCAGCGCCGCGCACCGAGGCCTGACATCGACGGGTTGTCACGTCAGGGCGCTTGTCAACTCGGGAAGCACAGGTAAAACTCGGGAGAGCGCAATGCCGCGCCAGCGGCTATTGCGGGTTTTTCCCGTTTGCCTTGAGACCTTTCAGCATGGAATACCACGACGGCGACCTTCAGAAATTCGAAGCGTGTGGCGCTGCCCCTCTTCCGGCCGCAAGTAACGAAGGCCAGGTGGAGCACGAAGGTGCGGAAATCTGGTACGCGACTTATGGGACTGGCTCTCCCGTGATTTTGTTGCATGGCGGCCTCGGCCACAGCGGCAATTGGGGATTCCAGGTTCCGGCATTGGTCGGGGCTGGCCACCGCGTCGTGGTGATCGACAGCCGGGGCCACGGGCGCAGCACGCGCGATGAGCGGCCGTACAAATACGAACTGATGGCCTCCGACGTTCTGGCCGTGATGGACCGTCTGGAGCTGAAGAAGGCGGCTGTGGTGGGCTGGAGCGACGGCGCATGCGTCGCTTTGATCCTTGGCATGACGGCCGCGGATCGCATCGCGAGTGTATTCTTCTTCGGCTGCAACATGGATCCCAGCGGCACGAAGGAAATCGAGCCAAGCCCGGTTCTCGACCGGTGTTTCGGCCGGCACGTCAAGGACTATGCCGCATTGTCGACTACGCCGGACCGGTTCGCTGCATTTGTTGATGCCGTTGGCCTGATGATGAAGACCGAACCCAACTATTCCGCGGCCGACCTGGCACAAATACGCGTGCCTGTGGCGATCGTTCAAAGCGAGCATGACGAGTTCATCAAACACGAGCACGCCGATTATCTCGCCCGGTGCATCCCGGCGTCCGAGCTGATCATTCTGTCCGGCGTAAGCCATTTTGCCCCGTTGCAGCGGCCTGAGCAATTCAACAGCGTTCTGCTGGCTTTCCTCGAAAAAGTTCATTCTTGAGGACGCAGGAAGCTGCATTTCCAACCCGGGCGCTGCCGACGTGGCGTTCGACGGTCGCGCTCGCGGGAGGCTTTTCGCGTCGAATCGGCTAAACCTTCGCGGCATGGACGAGATGTCACTCTATGCGCCGGTGAAGCGGTTCCTCGAAAGCCTCGACTTTGTCGTCAAAGGCGAGATCGGCGGCTGCGACATCGTCGCACTGCGCGAGGGTGAGCCGCCCGTCGTCGTCATCTGCGAACTGAAACTGCAGTTCAATCTCGAGCTGGTGCTGCAAGGTGTCGATCGTGCTGCGGCCTGCGACGAGGTCTGGCTGGCCGCGCGCATGTCGGCCCGGGGCAAGGGCCGCGAAAGCGATGCACGGTTTCGCAATCTCTGCCGCCGCCTTGGCTTCGGTTTGCTTGGCGTGACCGCGACCGACCGCGTTGAAGTGCTTCTCAGTCCGATCGCGCAGGCGCCGCGCAAGAATGCGCGCCGGCGCTCCCGCCTGGTCGACGAGCACCAGCGCCGTCGCGGCGATCCCGTTGCGGGAGGGGGATCGCGCAATCCGATCATGACGGCCTACCGGCAAAGCGCCCTCGCCTGCGCTGCCGCGATGGTGGACGGACCCAAGCGGCCGCGCGAACTGAAGGTGCTGACGCCGATCGCGCCGAAAATCCTGCAGGACAATGTCTACGGCTGGTTCGCGCGCGTCGACCGCGGCCTCTACGATCTCACGGATGCCGGCCGTGCTTCGCTGGTCCGCTGGCCACAGGCGTCGCACGATGAATCCCGACACGCAATTTTGAACGCATCGACCATTTGATTGATCATGCCTGCGGGGTCCGAGGCGGTCCCCTTGGTTGATTCCTCCGACAAAATGTGGTGCTTGTCCCGCCCATGAAGAAGCTCTGCATGACCGCCTTGGCGTCTGTGGCATTGAGTTTTCCGGCCAGCGCAATGGACAGTGCATTGCGCGCAGGCCTGATGAAACTCGATCCCCAAACCCGTCTTGAACAGCGTTGTGACGCCGAAGTGCTCGACCGGATCACCCACGATGACCGCAAGTTCAAAGCCGATCGCGTCGTCGCCTACGCCTTCGCGACGCCCGAGATGGACGTGGATGCCATCAAAAGCCCGGGCGCAGCGTTTCGCAGCAACGGGCAATGGTACCGGCTGAAATTCAAGTGCGAGACGGCGCCCGATCATATGGAAGTTTTGCAGCTGCGCTACCGGATCGGCGACGAGATCCCGGAAGCCGATTGGGCCAAATATAATCTCTACGATTGATCTGTGATCGGCCATGGTTTTGCCCAGCTATCGACGAGTGCCGCGGATCCTCTGATCAGATTTGACGTAACGATGCTTCGGTGATGTCGCCACGGGCGATCCCTTGACGCCAAGGGACCACCAAGTTAGGCCCTCTGGATAATCGAGGACCACTCGGCAAATCAGCAAGGGCTTCCGGTCGATGGATATTTTCAGCGCTGCCAGCCTGACGGCCCTGCTCCAGGTCATAGCCATCGACCTCGTGCTTGCCGGCGACAATGCGATCGTCATCGGCCTCGCCGCAGCCGGCCTGCCGGCCGAACAACGCAAGAATGCGATCCTCATCGGTGTGCTGGCGGCAACCGTGCTGCGCATCGGTTTTGCCGCGGTTACCGTCAAACTGCTGGCGATCGTAGGCCTGCTGCTGGCCGGCGGTATCCTGCTGCTGTGGGTCTGCTGGAAGATGTACCGCGAGCTGCGCACATCCCAAGCCGATGAGCTGGAAGCGACCGAGGCGCTGTCGAACCTCGATCTCAACAGCGACAAGGCGGTGGCCGGAAAGGCGAAGCGCAAGACGCTCGGCCAGGCAGCCTTGCAGATTGTCGTCGCCGACGTGTCGATGTCGCTCGACAATGTGCTGGCGGTCGCGGGTGCTGCGCGCGACCATTTCCCTGTGCTGGTCATAGGTCTCGTGCTGTCGATCGCGCTGATGGGCCTCGCCGCGACTTTCATTGCCAAGCTGCTGCATCGCCACCGCTGGATCGCCTATGTCGGCCTGTTGATCATCCTCTATGTGGCGGTGGACATGGTCTATCGCGGGGCGGTGGAAGTCTGGCCGCATATAAACGGCGCGGTCAGCTGAGGCGGCTGCCCGCCGCGTCTTCGACCGAAAGCTCCGCAGTGCAAACGCCGTGCGTTTTGCCGCATCGCAGGCGTGCCCATACCATTGCCGTAATAAGTGTGGTACTGCGCCGGCAATCCTGAAAGCCCGGAAAACCTATATGTCCGCTCCCCGCGTGAGTTTTGTCAGTCTTGGATGCCCGAAGGCGCTGGTGGATTCGGAGCGTATCATCACGCGCTTGCGCGCCGAAGGCTACGAGATCGCACGCAAGCATGACGGTGCCGACCTTGTCGTCGTCAACACTTGCGGCTTTCTCGATTCCGCCCGCGACGAGTCGCTCAATGCCATCGGCTCCGCGCTTTCGGAGAATGGCCGGGTCATTGTTACCGGCTGCCTCGGCGCCGAGCCGGATGTCATTCGCGAGAGACATCCCAATGTGCTGGCGATCACCGGACCGCAGGCCTATGAGAGTGTGATGGCGGCCGTGCATGAGGCCGCACCGCCTTCACACGATCCCTATATCGACCTGCTGCCGCCGCAAGGCGTCAAGCTGACGCCGCGCCACTACGCCTATCTCAAGATTTCCGAAGGCTGCAACAACCGCTGCACCTTCTGCATCATTCCCGCACTGCGTGGCGACCTCGTCTCGCGGCCGGCGGCCGATGTGCTGCGCGAGGCCGAGAAACTGGCCAAGGCAGGCGTCAAGGAACTCCTCGTCATCTCGCAGGACACCAGCGCCTACGGCATCGACATCAAGTATCAGACCAGCATGTTCGGCGACCGCGAAGTGCGCGCGAAATTCCTCGATCTGTCCGAGGAACTGGGCAAGCTCGGCATCTGGGTGCGCATGCACTATGTCTACCCCTACCCGCATGTCGCCGACGTCATCCCGCTGATGGCGGAAGGCAAGATCCTTCCCTATCTCGACATTCCCTTCCAGCATGCCTCGCCGCAGGTGTTGAAGAACATGCGCCGCCCAGCACATGGCGAAAAGACACTCGAGCGCATTCGCGGCTGGCGCGAGGTCTGTCCGGATCTCGCCATCCGCTCGACCTTCATCGTCGGCTTCCCCGGCGAGACGGACGACGATTTCGAGATGCTGCTCGACTGGCTCGACGAAGCCAAGATCGATCGCGCCGGCTGCTTCAAATACGAGCCGGTCCGGGGCGCCCGCTCCAACGAGCTCGGCCTCGAACAGGTCCCGCAGGAAATCAAGGAGGCGCGCTGGCACCGCTTCATGCAGCGCCAGCAGAAGATTTCAGCGACGCAGCTTGCCAAAAAGATCGGCAAGCGCTTGCCGGTGCTGATCGACGAGGCGCAAGGCACATCGGCAAAGGGCCGCACCAAATACGACGCGCCCGAGATCGACGGCTCCGTGCACATCCAGTCGCGCCGTCCACTGCGTCAAGGCGACATCGTCACCGTCAAGATCGACCGCGCCGATGCTTATGACCTCTATGGCTCGGCGGTTTGACGGGCGCTATTTACTACATCCGGCGATAGTTAGGGTCCTTAACCCGTTCAACCGCGATCCGCAGTAGAGTTTCCGTACTATAAATACGGAAACTCGGATGGACGCCAAACCTGCGGGGCAAGATTATATCGCGACGCTGGACCTGCTCAGGCTGGCGGCAGCACTTGCTGTCGTGCTCTTTCACTATTTCTTTCGCGGCGCGGCCGCCGAAGGCTTTCTCGCCGAGAGTTATCCGCTTGCAGCGCCGTTCGCCCTCTACGGCTATCTCGGCGTCAATCTGTTCTTTCTGATCAGCGGTTTCGTCATTGCCTGGTCGGCGGAAAACCGCAGATGGGGCGAGTTTGCGGTCGCACGTTTCGTTCGCCTTTATCCTGGCTTCGTGCTCTGCATGACGCTCACCTTCACGATGGTTATCCTTGCCGGCACACCACTGATTCCAGCCTCTTTCAGTCAGTATGCCGCCAATCTGTCGATGTTCGCACCGGCCTTCGGCCAACCCTTCATGGACGGCGTCTATTGGTCGATCGTGCTAGAGTTGGTTTTCTACGGCTGGGTGACGCTGGCGCTTTTCACCGGGCTCTTCCAGAAACGCAAGCTAGAGCTGATTTTCGTCTGGCTGGCGGTGTCGGCGTTGAACGAGTTTTTCGTAGGCAGCGGCGCGGCAAGGCTGCTGTTCATCACCGAGTTCGGACCGTTCTTCGCCGCTGGCGTGGTGTTTCATCACATCCACGCACACGGCCGTTCACTACCGGCTTTGCTGCTGCTTGTCGCATCATTCCTGATGTCCTGCGGCACACTGTCGGTGACGCAGCGCTGGATGCAGGGCCACTACGGCATCGCAGTTACATCGGCCAATCTCGTCCTCGCCAATGTCGTCATGCACGCGGCCTTGATCGGCGCGGTGCTGTTGCGCAACCGTGTCAGGCCGTCGGCGCTCACCCTGGCGCTGGGCGGCCTGACCTACCCACTCTATCTGCTGCATCAGAAGATCGGTTATCTCGCGATCAATGCCGCCGCACCCCTGATCGGCAAATGGTTTGCCGCCCTCGGCTGCATCGCGCTCATGCTGGTTGTTTCTTGGCTGATCTGGCGCACGTGCGAACGACCGGCTCAGCGGCTGCTCAGGATCTGGCTCGGCCTCGCGGTCGATCGGTTACGACGTGGCCGCGATATTCAAAGAGACGGGCTCCGGGACGAAGCTAGATCGTGTTGAGCGCAAAAAAGTCATGGCGCTTGCACGAGCCAGACAGTCGGCAAATTCGATAAAGGAGTTACTCAATGATTTCGTTAAGGCCAATGCGAGACAGCGAGTTTGTAGCTTATCTCGACTATTTTATTCCTGACTACGCATCCGAGATCGCCTCGAACTACCGGCTTTCCGATAATGAGTCTCTTGCACAAGCGAAACAGGAAATCGCATCTGACTTACCTGACGGCGTCGATACGATCGGCCACGTCTTGCTGTGCCTGGTCGATCCGACCGGAACCCCTGAAAAGGTTATTGGGTACCTATGGTACAAACAGGATCCGACGATGCGCGCGGCATTCATCAGCGATTTTCACATCTTTCCTGCCTATCAGGGTCAAGGCCTCGGTAAGCAGGCCTTAGAAGTTCTTGAAAACGACCTAAAACGCAAAGGTTTTCAACAAATAAAGCTCCGAGTGGCTGATGATAACAAACGCGCCAGGCATGTTTATGAAGCCACGGGCTTTCGGGTAACCGGAATCAACATGAGCAAACCGCTCGTGTCGAAGTGAACCCCATTTCGCCCCCTACCGGAACCGACCCCTTCTATGTCTCGCGAGATTTCGTCACACACAAGCCGAGGCACAGCCTGCCGAATGGAAAAGGGCGCCTCGCGGCGCCCTTTCCTTTGATATCGCGCGCTGCTTACTGCGGCAGCTTGTCGTCGACACCCTTCACGTAGAAGTTCATGCCGAGCAGCGTGCCGTCGTCGGCGACTTCGCCATCCTTCAGCCACGGCGAGCCGTCCTGCTTGGCGATCGGTCCGGTGAAGGGGTTCCAGCCGCCGGCGATCTTCTTTTCGGTGGCTTCCGCCATCGCCTTCACGTCGTCGGGCATGTTGGTGAAAGGCGCGAGCTTGACCGCGCCATCCTTGATGCCGAGCCAGACATTGTCCGGCTTCCAGGTGCCGTCGAGGGCTGCCTGGACCCGGCTGATATAGTACGGACCCCATTCGTCGGTCAGCGCGGTCAGCTGCGCGTTCGGCGCGAACTTGATCATGTCGGAGGATTGGCCGAACCCGTGCAGCTTGCGCTCCTCGGCCACCTGCAGGGCAGCGGTCGAATCGGTGTGTTGGACGATGATGTCGGCGCCTTGGTCGAACAGCGCCTTGGCGGCATCGGCTTCCTTGCCCGGATCGAACCACGAGTTCACCCAGACGATCTTGGCCTTGAAGTTCGGGTTGATCGACTGTGCGCCGAGCATGAAGGAGTTGATGCCCATCACCACTTCGGGGATCGGGAACGAAACGATGTAACCGGCGACGCCGGACTTGGATTCCTTGGCGGCAATCTGGCCAAGCACATAGCGGCCTTCGTAGAACCGCGCATTGTAAATACCGAGATTGTCGCCGGTCTTGTAGCCGGTTGCGTGCTCGAACATCACCTTGGGGAATTTCTTGGCAACCTTCACTTCGGCGTCCATGAAGCCGAACGATGTGCCGAAGATCAGCTTGCAGCCTTCGCGCGCCAGACGCTCGAAAGCACGGTCGGCATCGGGGCCTTCGGAGACGTTTTCAAGGTAAGCGGTCTCGACCTTGTCGCCCAGCGCCTTCTCCACCTCGAGACGGCCCTGATCATGCTGGTAGGAATAGCCGAAGTCGCCGATAGGACCGGTATAGACCCAGCACGCCTTCAGCTTGTCCGCAGCCTCGGCGGTTGCCGCCAGCGATAGGGCGGCGGTCGTTGTCATCAGGGCAATAAGCAGTTTTTTCATTGTGTTACCTCTCTGAGTTAAGCCTTGGAGCTTCCCGTTTGTTTTTGTTGTCAACGATCCGGAACGAATGGCTGCCCCAAGGAAGCCGGCGTGTTCATCATCGTCAGACGCTTGTTGCGCGAGATTAGAACGAGAACCACGACGGTTGCCAGATAGGGCAGAGAAGAAAGCAGTTGAGACGGAAATGATTTTAGGAAAGCGATGACCTTGTAGATCACCCAGGGAGCATCAACGAAGTCTTGGAGGTTGATTGCCTGCACGTGAAGCTGGCCAACCCAAATGGCGCCGAAGATGTAGGCGCCAGCCAGCACCCGCCACGGCCGCCACGAGGCAAACACGACCAGTGCCAGCGCGATCCAGCCGCGGCCGGCAGTCATGTTCTCAACCCATTGCGGCGTGTAGACCAGCGACAGATGGCCGCCGGCGAGACCGGCGCAGGCGCCACCGAAGATGACGGAGAGATAGCGGTAGCGGATGACCTTGATGCCAAGCGCATGCGCCGACGTATGGCTGTCGCCAATGGAGCGCAGTGTCAGCCCGGTCCGGGTCTTGAACAAGAACCACATGACGGCGGCGGTGAGCGCAATCGAGATGTAAAAGATCGGGTCCTGGCCAAACAGCAATCGGCCGATCACCGGGATCGAGGTCAGGCCCGGAATGTCGAGGTTGGGCAGCCGTTGACCGGGCTGACCGACGAAGCTCGTCCCCATCATGCCGGAGAGGCCGAGCCCGAGCAGCGTCAGCGACAGGCCGGTCGCCACCTGGTTGGTGGCCAGGGACAGCGTCATGACGGCAAACAGCAGCGAGAACACGGCGCCCATGGCGATTGCCGCCAGCAGCCCGATCCAGGGTGATCCCGTGTGATAACTGACGCCAAAGCCGCCAACGGCGCCCATGATCATCATGCCTTCGACGCCCAGATTGAGCACGCCGGAGCGCTCGACCACCAGTTCACCGATCGCTGCGATCAGCAGCGGCGTTGCCGCCGTGGCGATGGTCAGAAGGATGTTTACGGTGATGTCCATCAACGGGCTTCCTTCAGCTTGGGCTCCGGATCGAGTTTCGCGGCACCCTCCGGTTTTGTCAGCGCCAGGCCGACCAGCCGGATGCGGTAGTGGATGAGCGTGTCGCAGCCGAGCACGAAGAACAAAAGCATGCCCTGGAACACCCGCGCCACCTTGTCGGAGATGCCGAGTGCGCTCTGCACCGCTTCACCGCCGAGATAGGTCAGCGCCAGCACCAGGCCGGCGGCGACGATGCCGAGCGGGTTGAGGCGGCCGAGGAACGCCACGATGATGGCGGTGAAGCCGTAGCCGGGCGAAATGACAGGCTGCAGCTGGCCGATAGCGCCCGAGACTTCCGAGATGCCGGCAAGCCCTGCCAACGCGCCCGACAGCAGGAAGGCGAAGAACACCATGCGTTTGAGGCCGAAGCCGGCGAAACGCCCTGCCCGCGGGCTTGAGCCCAGCACGCGCACCTCGAAGCCCTTCAGCATGCGGCTCATCAGGATCCAGATCAGCACCGCGGCGACCAACGCGAAGACAAATCCCCAATTCGCCCGACCGGCGTCCGGCAGCAGTTCCGGCAATACGGCCGAGTCGCCGAACTGGATCGTCTGCGGGAAACCGTGGCCTTGCGGATCGCGCCAAGGACCGCGCACCAGCCAGTCAAGGAAAAGCTGGGCGACATAGACCAGCATCAGACTGGTCAGGATCTCGTTGGTATTGAACCGGGTCTTCAGGAAGGCGGGGATCGCCGCATAGACCGCACCGCCGACCATGCCGAGCAAAAGCATCAACGGCAGCACCAGCGGCCCTTCGAATTGCGGAAACAGCACCGGAATGATTGAGCCGAAGATGGCGCCGAAGATGAACTGTCCTTCGGCACCAATGTTCCAGACATTGGCCTTGTAGCAGACCGACAGGCCGACAGCGATCAGGATGAGCGGAGCTGCCTTGATCGCCAGCTCGTGCAATTGCCAGACCTGGCTGATCGGCTCGATGAAATAGATATTGAACGCGGTCAGCGGGTTGACGCCGAGCAGTGCGAACATGATGGCGCCGGCGATGATCGTCAGCGCGAAGGCGATGAACGGCGATAGGGCTGAAAACAGCGCCGAGCGCTGCGGGCGTTTGACGAGTTCGAGGCGCATCATGCCGTCTCCATCGTGTGTTCGGCGTGACCGGGTTCGGCGCCGCCCATCAGCAAGCCGACTTTTTCGAAGGTCGCTTCGGCGATCGGCATCGGCTTGGACAGCGCGCCATTGTGCATGACCGCGATCGCATCCGATATCTCGAACAGCTCGTCGAGATCCTGGCTGATCACCAGCACCGCCGATCCGCTGCGCGACAACTCGATCAAGGCTTGGCGGATGTGGGCGGCGGCACCTGCGTCGACGCCCCAGGTCGGCTGATTCACGACCATGACGCTTGGCCGGCGGTCGAGTTCGCGGCCGACGATGAACTTCTGCAGATTGCCGCCCGAAAGTGCCGCCGCCTCCGGATCCGGCGCGCTCTTGCGCACGTCCATCGCCTCGATGATGCGTTGAGCGGCGGCGTAGATGGCCGCGCTGTCGACCATTCCGCCGCCGCCGACGAAGGCCTTGCCGTCGGTGGCGTGGCGCGACAGCAGCAGATTTTCCGAAAGCTTCATGCGCGGCGCGGCGCCGTGGCCGAGTCGTTCTTCCGGGACGAAAGCGGCGCCCAGCAGGCGCCGTCCGGTGATGGAGAGATTGCCTGCATTCTTGCCGCGGATCCGCACCGAGCCGGCATCCTGCTGCAACACCTCGCCGGAGACGGATTCAAAGAACTCGCCCTGGCCGTTGCCGGCGACGCCCGCGATGCCGATCACCTCGCCGGCCCGGACATTCAGGTCGATGCTCTTGAGCGGGATCGAGAACGGCGTCGCCGGCTTGCGGCTGAGGTTGCGGATTTCGAGAAGTGGCTGTGCCGTGGCGATGCCCTCGACGGGTGCGCGTACCACCGCCTGTACCTCGTTGCCGACCATCATGCGCGCCAGGGACGAGGCGGTTTCCGCACGTGGGTTGCAGTGGCCGACGACTTTGCCATGCCGCAGCACGGTGGCCCGGTCGCAGATGCGTTTGACCTCTTCGAGCCGGTGCGAAATGTAGAGGATGGATTTGCCTTCCGAACGCAGACGATCCAGCGTCTCGAACAGTTTGTCGGCTTCCTGCGGCGTCAGCACCGAAGTCGGCTCGTCAAGGATGATGAGCTGCGGCGTTTGCAGCAGACAGCGGATGATCTCGATACGCTGGCGCTCGCCCACCGACAGGTCGCCGACCAGCGATTCGGGATCGAGCGGCAGGCCATAGCTGAAGGAAAGCGCCCTCGCCTTCGCCGCAATGCTGCTGATCGGCGAACCGTCGTCCAGCGATAGCGCAATGTTCTCGGCCGCAGTCAGCGCCTCGAACAGCGAAAAATGCTGGAACACCATGCCGATGCCGAGTTTTTTGGCCACGCCGGGGCTGGAAATCCTGACCGCCTGGCCGTTCCAGAAGACCTCGCCGGAATTGGGCTCCAGCGAACCGAACAGCATCTTGACCAGCGTCGATTTGCCGGCGCCGTTTTCGCCGAGCAAAGCGTGGATTTCACCCCTGGCGATGTCGAGATCGATATGATCGCACGCCGTCAGCGTGCCGAATATCTTGGTGAGGCCACGGACCTCGAGCAGGTTTGTGCCGTCCTGATTTGCACTCACAGTGCCTCCCATCTGGTTAGCCAGACATGTTCTGTGTTCCCGAAAGCATGGTAGGCGCGGCCGGCTCCCATCGGAAAGCGGCACGCGTCTTGAAAGAGCTTCAAGAATTTCAGCGGAAATTCAAGCAATAGCAAGGAAGAACGGACTAAGGGACTGTTTTGGCCGACAGAGTAGAGTTTGTAATCGGTCTCTAGGGAATGAGAATGGTCGTTCCCGTTGTCCTGCGGCCCTCGAGGTCGGAATGCGCCCTGCCCACGTCCTTGAGCGCGTAGCGCTGGTTGATCTTGATCTTGACGGCGCCACTGAGCACGACCTCGAACAAGGCTGCGGCGGAGGCTTCGAGGTCCTCGCGCTTTGCATTGTAGACGAACAGCGTCGGCCGGGTTGCGAACAACGAGCCCTTCTGCGCCAGCAACGACATGCTGAATGGCGGGATCGGCCCCGAGGACTGGCCGAAGCTGACGAACATGCCAAGCGGCCTCAGGCACTCGAGCGAAGCCGGAAACGTATCGTTGCCGACCGAATCGTAGACGACGTCACACTTCCTGCCGTCGGTGATGGCGGCGACCCCGGCGACGAAATCCTGCTCCTTGTAGTTGATGACATGGTCGAAGCCGTGTTCCTTGGCGAGCTCGATCTTATCGGACGAACTGGCGGTGCCGATGACCGTCGCGCCGAGATATCTTGCCCATTGGCCGAGGATCAGCCCGACGCCGCCTGCAGCGGCATGGAACAGGATCGTGTCGCCCGCCTTCACCTTGAACGTCCGGCGCAGCAGATACTCAGCGGTCATGCCTTTCAGCATCATCGCGGCGGCCTGTTCGTCGCTGATGCCATCCGGCACCTTGACGACGCGGCTGGCGTCGATGACGCGCTCTTGCGTGTAGGCTCCCGTCGTCACGGCGTAGGCGATCCGGTCGCCGGGCTTCAGCCACTCGACGCCTTTGCCGACCCCCAGCACGACGCCGGCAGCTTCGCCGCCGGGAACAAGCGGGAACCCGCCGGGCGGCGGGTAAAGGCCGGAGCGATGATAGACATCGATGAAATTGAGGCCGATCGCCGTGTGCCGGATCAGGATCTGCCCTGCTCCGGGCTGGCCTGGATCGGCGTCCTCATAGGTCAGGACTTCCGGGCCACCATGGGCGTGAATGCGGATCGCTTTGGACATAGGCTGGGCTTCCTCTGGCTGATCAGGCCTTCTTGGCACCGAGATTGGGAAAGAACTGCATGATGCCACCAATGCTGGCGAGGTAAAGCCCCGTGATGGTGATGCCGATCTTGGTGAAGGTGCCGACTTGTTCTCCCAGCACGCCGATCTGATCGTAGAAGGCGGCGAGTGCCGCCTGTGCAAGGGCAAGCGCGCCGAAAGCACACCATAAGAGGGTCATCGCAAGGTTGATACGGCGCAGCCGCACCACCCGCACCGGATGGATGAAGTTGATCGGGACGAAAGTCAGAATGCCGGCCACCACCACCACCGCGAACGAAACCCATTGTCCGGGCTCGATGACGAACAGCGTGAACACCACCATGTTCCAGACCACGGGGAATCCCTTGAAGAAATTCTCCTTCGTCTTCATGCCGGTGTCGGCATAATAGATGGCGCTGGAGACGACGATGATCGCCGCCGACAGGAACGACAGGCCCTCGCCCATGAAGCCGCGCTGATATAGCGCGAAGGCCGGGATCAGGACGTAGGTCACGTAGTCGATGATGTTGTCGAGCAGTTCGCCCGACCATGTCGGCAGGATTTCCTTGACCTCGAGCTTGCGCGCGATCGGCCCATCGATGCCGTCGACGAACAGCGCCAGCCCGAGCCACCAGAACATCGCGGTCCAGCGCTCTTCGCTTGCCGCCACCAGCGATAGGAAAGCCAGGAACGAGCCCGACGCGGTCAGCAGATGGACGGAGAACGCCCTCGCCTGCGGCCAGGTGACCTTCTTCTTCGGCCGCGGAATCCGGTCCGCGATCTTTTTGGCGGCTTTCCGGGCCGTTGTGTTCTTGCTCACGGGCCCCGCCAATCCAGCTTGCAGATTTCGGCCGAACGGCCGGCAAAATTCCAGTTGCGCCCGAAGGCCCGCATCTTGCTCTTGTCTGACCTGGCGACGATGATCTCGGGCGCGATCCAGTATTCCGAATTGCTGATCACCGTATCCTTGTCACGATTCTTGCCGGGGACGGGTGTCACCGAACCGTCGATGATCTTCGGTATCTGGAAGATACGCGTCTTGTCACGCGTCTCATAGGTGATAGGCACTTGCTCGACGCCGAGGAATTTGCCGACGAGGATGGAGAGCAGCGATGTGGTTCCGCCTGCCTTGCCGGTGAAGATCTTCGTCAGCGCCTTGACCGCATAGACTGAGGCACGCTTGTCGATGAACAGGCCGGCGGTCCAGTTGCCGCGGCTCATGTAACCTGGGATTTCCATGACCAGCCCAAGATTGAGGCCGGATAGGTCGACGTCCCCGAAATGGCCGGCATCGATGCGAAACCCCGCCCAGGTCTGACAATAGCCTTCGGTCGGCGAATGATTGCCGAGCGACAACACGCAAGGGCAAAAAACCGTGCAATTACAGGAGAGTACTAGCTCTCCTTTCATCGCCCAGTCCTGATCTGCCATTGATTTTCCCCCACTCAGAGTGAGACTACTAGCAGCGCGGCTGCCCAGACAAGCAGTATCGCACCGGCCAGCCGGGTTGGAACCCTGCTCGCTGTTTGTTTTTCGATCAGGGTGAACAGCCCGATCAAGGCCATCCAGAAGACGTTCATGACGCCGACAGCGAACATCACCATCATCAGCGCCCAGCAGCAGCCGAGGCACCACAGGCCTTGCTTGACCCCAAGCCGGAAGATGCCGACCGGCCTTGCGCTCCAGTTCGCGAAAAGGATCGAGAACGCGTTCTTGCACTTTGTCAGGCAGGCTTCTTTCAAGCCGCTGAACTGATAGAGGCCGGCAGTCAGAAGCGCCAACGCACCGGCAATGCCGACGACCGGGTCGAGCATCCCGTCTGGCGAGCCGAATGCGTGGGCGGCCAAGGTCAGTGCGGCAAACGTCACAGAGGCGCCGAGCCAGACACTGAGGTAGCCGGCGACCAGCACCAGCGGATGGACGGCCGGCTCGCCCTTGATGCGTGCCGTATCGGCGATTTCGCAGTAAGTGCGGATCATCGGCGCGGCTGAAGGCAGCATCGTCGCGATCGCCATCAGGAACCACATCGAAACGAGCCCACCGGCCTGCAGGCCGAGGCTTGCATCCAGCGGCGCCGGCGACAGGCAGAGCACGAAGAACCGTTCAAGGAAATAGGGCAGCGGCGGTTGCGGCAGCTTGCGCAGGATTGTGTCGCCGGGAGCACTGACGCCCGCAATCCGCCCTTCAGCCCCACGGATTGCCATCGCGGCAAGCAATAGCCAGGCGAGCAGGATACAAGCGCCGACAGTGACGTTTACCGTGACGCGAGGATTGCGCGCAATGGTGGCCATTGCGCGGCCGGCGCGATCGAGGTGGCTGAAGTCGTCCTGCTGGCCGGTCATGTCATCCGAATGGGCCGAATCGCCGCGTTGATCAAGCGGCATGATCTGCCCTATATGCTCATCGACGGGCAGGCCGGGTGGCCGCCTCGCATTGCAAGCCGGAAGCCGATCTTGGAGCATGAGCGAACTGCGCGGATACTGGTTGCTGGCACGGGGCCGGCCGGACTGATCGCGGCGCTCGGTTTTGCCGCTGCCGGTTTCCCGGTGACGCTGGTCGGCCCCGAGGCCTCTGCCCCCGATGGTCGCACGACGGCGCTGATGAACCCTGCCGTGAAAATGCTTGAGCGGCTGGGCGTGCTCGAAGGGATCAAGTCCAAGGCGGCGCCCTTGAAGGTGATGCGCATCGTCGACGCGACCAGTCGGTTGATCCGCAGTCCGGTCGTCACCTTCCGCGCCAGCGAGGTAGACGAGGACCAGTTCGGGCTAAACCTGCCCAACAGCGTCCTCAATCCGGCGCTCGCCAGTGCCGTCGCCACGCATGCCGGCATCGAATGGCACAGGGTTATGGTGGCGAACTGGCAGCTCGACGCCGCACACGCCCGTGCCGTCCTGGCCGATGGCAGCACGGTGGACGCATCGCTGGGGGTGGCAGCCGACGGCCGCTTGTCGCCGGCCCGCCAGGCTGCCGGCATCTCGACCTCGGCTCGCTCCTATCCGCAGGCAGCCCTTGTCCTCAATTTCGGTCACAGTGGCGACCATGCCTTCACATCGACGGAATTCCACACCGAGACCGGTCCGTTCACACAGGTCCCCCTGCCCGGCAATCGCTCGAGTCTGGTCTGGGTGGTGAAACCCGAGACCGCGGCCGAACTCGCGGCGTTGGACGATGCAACGCTTTCGATGCGGATCGAACAGCAGATGCAGTCGATGCTGGGTCGGGTGACGGTCGAGCCGGGCCGGCAGATCTACCCGCTTTCGGCTGTGACGCCGCTGCGTTTTGCGCGAAACCGGATGGCGTTGATCGGCGAAGCCGCCCACGTGTTTCCCCCGATCGGCGCGCAGGGCCTCAATCTCGGTATCAGGGATGTCGAAGATCTAATTGGAATCGCGTGTGAAAATCGTAGTGACCCGGGAGCTGCCAAGGCCCTGGCGGCATATGATTTCAAGCGTCGGCCCGATATTCTGGCGCGCAGCAGCGCGGTCAATCTGCTCAACATGTCGCTGCTTTCCGGCATGCTGCCGGCACAGATGGCCCGCGTTGCCGGGCTCGGCGCGCTTGGCGGCTTCGCGCCGCTCCGCGCTTTTTTCATGCGCGAGGGCCTTCGTCCCGGCAGCGGCTTCGCGGCGCTGGCCGGCGGTCGGCGAAGGCCGACACGCTGACAGCGATCTTCCCGTTTCCGACAAGCTGCGTCATCGACGATCATCGACATCGGCCGCATGCGGTAAAACCTTTGCGCCTCGTCTTGCGTAGCTTCGGAGCGCGCTGAAGCGCTTCGGGATTGAATTGAGGCCCAGTCTGCGCCAAATAAAGCCAAGGAATTCAGTGGTGAGTACGATGAAAACAGCCAAATTCGCAATCGGACAGGTGGTTCGCCACCGGCTGTTTCCGTTCAGAGGCATCATTTTCGACGTCGATCCGCAATTCGCCAACACCGACGAATGGTACGAAGCCATCCCCGCCGACGTGCGGCCGCGCAAGGATCAGCCTTTCTACCATCTGCTCGCCGAGAATTCGGAGACCGAGTACGTCGCCTATGTCTCCGAGCAGAATCTGCTCGAGGATCAGTCGGGGGAACCCGTCCGGCATCCACAGATCAAGGAGATGTTCGACAAGAAGCCGGATGGGGGCTACCAGCCGAAACGGCAGTCCAGGCATTAAGCGACGGTCATAAAAGAAGCGGGGCATGACCCCGCTTCTTTGTTTGGTGCGCCAGGCATGGCGCGTAGCGCCGTGACTGGCGCTGCCTGGACCGCTGTGGTGGTGGTTCAGGCGACTTGGGGGTGGAA
>NZ_JAMYOR010000057.1:0-46358 GCF_040319965.1 Mesorhizobium sp. M0830
CGCTGCCGGATGACGAGGAAGAGCGTCTCATTTCGCAGAACCCCTCGAAGCTGGACATCGACGAGCCGTAGAATTCCCTCAGTCGCAAAGCTGAACGGCGACGGTCTCGAACACTCCGTAATTCGAAGCGCCCGAACCTGCCGACTGATGGTCAGCCCTTTTGTGCACCACCAACGAATTCAACGGCAGGGCAGTTGAAATCCGGGGTGAAAAAACCTGACCGAACACAATTCTATTCAAGGGAACCTCTCCGAAAAATGCTCGTTGGTTGTGGCAATGCACATGAACCGATGGAGGCTTACATGATTACGAAAATCCTCTCCGCGTCCCTGCTCACCATCGCCTTGGCTACCTCGGCCATGGCGCAATCGAATGGTTCAAGTTCCACCACGACCCAGGCGGGCAGCACGACCGGCACCAACGGCACCATGGGCACCGGCTCCGGTACGCCGACAACATCTGTCGATCCAAACGCGACAAATTCGACGAGGGGCCCAAACGGCATGAATGATCGCTGCAAGGACACGGCGGGCAACGATGTCGACAACAACACCGCCAGCGGCACGGCAACGTCGAACGTTCAGAACTGCAACAAATAAGCGCCTGCCTGAAAGCGCTGCCGGTTTGTTCACTTCCAGTGAATGCACAACCGGCAGCATGTTTGCGGCTGCAAGAGAAGGTGGCGGATCCATGGGTCGACAGCCTGCGTCCATCCGGCAAGCAAGGTCGGGGCTCTTATGGGCGCAGGGCATATTGGCGGCCGTCGGCCTCGGCTTGGCGGTCTGGTTCGTCCAGGCAAACCACCGCGAGAGCCTGCGCGAGACTACGATCATGCAGGCGGTCGGCGGCGATGCCGAGCGCGGCATTCCGGCGATGATCCGCAATGGCTGCGGCGGATGCCACGAAATTCCTGGTGTCCCCGGTGCTCAAGGCACGGTCGGCCCCTCCTTGCGGGGCGTTGCGCAGAGAACGTATGCGGCAGGCACCGTCTTGCGAACCTCTCCAGATGCAATGATGCGCTGGATCAGCAGAGCGCGGGACGTCGATCCGAGGACGGCCATGCCCAACACCAACCTGTCAGAGCAGGAGGCGCGCGACATCACCGCCTATCTCTACGCACGAACGTGAAACGGCCTGGGTGCAGATTCCTCGCTCGCATTCCCGACGGACGGCCGCTTCACATTTGTCTTGCAATTGCTCCATGGCGCCTTGCGAGCAGGAACGCCAAAACGAGCATAAATCCCGCTCCACCAGCCACCAGAGCCTGTGCTGCCAGCAGCATGACCGTCTGTTCTGTTGTCGAGCCCGCCCGCATCTGGCGCACGTCGGCTGCTGTGACGCTTACTTCGGGATTTCCGAACCGCGCGGTCACATAATTGGCAAGGCTCGTCACCTGGCTGTCATCCAGCCAGTCGCCAAAGGCCGCCATCGATTTGCGGCCGGCCACGTCGCCCGCCCTGACGCCGGCTAGGATCGTCATGACGACGTTCTCGGGAGCAGCGGCGCCGAGCACACTGTTGCGGGTGAGCGACGGATAGGAGCCGTCCGCCGATCCCTCTCCATTCCCCCCGTGGCATCCCGCGCAGAGCGACCGATAAAGATCGGCGCCTGCCGAGTTGCCGCTGCCCTGCGCCGTGGTCCTCGATGAGTCATTGGCCGTGGCAACAGGCGGATTGCTCCATGCGAAACGCGGCCGCTTCTCCTCGCCTGATTGGGCAGGCACATCCCTTAGATAGGTGACCATGGCTCGAATATCGTCATCCGAGAGGTGTTGCAGACTGTTCATGACTGTTTCGGCCATCGGACCGCCTGCATAGGCTTTCCCAGGCACGGCGCCAGTCTTGAGAAATCGAAACAGTTCGTCGTCGCTCCAGCTGCCTATGCCCGCGATCTTGTCATTGGTGATGTTGAAAGCCTGCCAGATGCCAGCGGTGCCGCCGGCAAGCTTGCGATCTTCATCCATGCCGAATGTGGTGTTCCTCGGTGTGTGACAGGCGCCGCAGTGGCCAAGGACCTCGACCAGGTAGCTGCCCCTGTTCCAAGCTCCGGTTCGGCTCCGATCCGGTGCGAAGCCGCCGACATGGACATTCGCAAGTTTCCACAGCCCGAGCGCCCAACGCTGGTTGAATGGAAAGGGAAGGATATTGCTCGGTCGGGGCTGGGCGATCGGCACTTGCGTGAGCAGATAGGCGCGGATCGCCAGCACGTCCTCGCGGGTCATTCTGGCAAAGCTGTCAAAGGGCATGGCCGGGTAAAGATCGGCCCCGTCGCGCCTGACGCCTTCCCGAACCGCCCGCACGAACTCGTCGGCGGAATAGCGCCCGATGCCAGTATCGAGGTCCGGTGTGATGTTGGTCGAATAGACATCGCCGAAGGGGGTTGGCACGCGGTAGCCTCCGGCGAACGGGCGGCTCGGGTTGGACGTGTGGCAGCCGACGCAATCGGCGGCACGGGCGAGATACTCGCCTTTCTGGATTTCATCCGCCCGCAGCTGTGTGCACGGAACCAACACTATCGAGGCGACCGTAATGATCTGAAAGACGAGGCCCAACGGTGCAGGGATCGCGATAAGCCGAAGCGAAGCCTTCCGACAACAGATAGCCGACCGCAGGCTCCTGCGCATGGTCACAATTCGCACCCGGTGAAGATCAGTCCGGCCGCCATTTGCGCCAGCATGATGAGCATGAACAGCGTTCCGATGCCAACCGAAGTTCTGGCTAGAAACGCACGCGTGCGTGCCTTCATGGGCGGGCTCGTACCGTGCCTGCGGTCATGGGCGGCGCGCCACGACAACAGGACGCCCGCCGTCGCGACGGCGACACCGATCAGGGAGAACAAGGCGGTGGGACGAAAGCCGGTGTGGCATTGCCAGTACGCAATAGCATAATCGAGCTGCAGCGATACCGCCCACGCGGTTGGTCCGGCCACCAGACCTGCCCAGGAAATACCGGTGCGGATCGCCTGCATCTTTAGATCCTCGGAACCCAATAGATGATGAGATAGAGCACGACCCACGAGACGACCACGAAGTCCCAGTAGAAGGCGTTGTCCGACACGTCGCTGAGACGGCGTCCGGCCTTGCCCTTTTGCGTGAACATGAGAACCGCAAGCACGATTGTGTCCCCGACATCGGTAAGAAGATGTGAGGTGTGAAGACCGAGCAGGAACCAGACAATCGACCCGTAGGCATTCTGGTCCCAGGAGATCCGGAGCGCAGGAAATTCCCAGATGCGAACGATCAGGGGAAGAATTCCGGCAATCGACATGATCACAATGCCGATGCGGACCTTGGTGAGGTCCTGCCGCCGCGCCCAAAGCTCCACCAGATGGTTGGGGACGACGCTCGCAAGCAGCATGATCAATATCGTCGTGCCTGGCAAAAGATCGGGCGCCGGCGCGCCAATCGGCCAATGCTTGGCCAGCACGGCCAGATAGAAATAGGTACCGATCGCCAAGGCAAAACCGGTTGCTTCCAGAGCGATGAAGGCAAGGGTTCCCCACCACATGGGGCTTGCGGCGCCGAAATCATATGTCGGCAGATGGCTGACGTCGGCGACCGGGCGGTGTCTCATTCCTCGTCCTCCGGCTCGCCTTTCGGCCAGAACCAGCAGATAAAGCTGATCGAGACCGGTATTGCACCCCACACCACGGCCCATGGCGTGTAGATCGAACCGAGAAACGCGCCGCCCACCGCGATGGCCGAAAGCAGCGGCCAGATCGAATTGCCGGCCGATGGCTGGCGCAGTTGCGGCACCGCGTCGGCGACCGTGCTGGCAAGCACTTCGCGGGCATCGACGCGCAAGCCCTCGACGACCGGAAGCGTGTCGGGCTCATCCCAGAGCGGCTCCCTATGCGTTACGACCGGCAGGCGCGAAAAATCGTAGGAAGGCGGCGGCGACGTCGTCGCCCATTCCAGCGTGCTCGCCCCCCAGGGATTGTCTCCTGCAATGCTGCCGCCGCGAAGGCTGAGCAGGACGTTCAGGAAAAAAAGCGCAAAGCCGGCGAACACCACCAGCGACGAGACGCTGATGAACAGGTTCATCTCGCCCCAGCCGCTTGCCGGCGGATAAGTGTAGACGCGGCGCGGCATGCCCTGCAGGCCGAGAATGTGCATGGGAAAGAAAGTGAGATTGAAACCGATGAAGACCAGCCAGAAATTCCAGCGGCCGAGCCTCTCGGACAGCATGCGACCGGTGATCTTGGGAAACCAGTAATAGACGGCGCCGAGCAAAGGGAAGACGGCGCCGCCGACCAGCACATAGTGGAGATGCGCGACCACGAAATAGGTATCGTGCACCTGCAGGTCGAGCGGCACCGAGGCGACCATGACCCCGGTCAGGCCGCCGATCACGAAGGTGAAGATAAAGCCGAGTACGAAAAGCATGGGCGTGGCGAAGATCGGCCGGCCGCCCCAGATCGTCGCAATCCAGCAGAAGATCTGGATGCCGCTCGGAATGGCGATCATCATCGAGGAGGCGGTGAAGAAGCTCTCGCCGAGCTGCGGCAGGCCGGTGGCGAACATGTGATGCACCCACAGCCCAAAGGAAAGCAAGCCAATAGCTATCAGTGACAGCACGATCCCAAGATAGCCGAACACCGGTCGGCGGACGAAGGTGGGCAGGATCGCGGAGACGAAGCCGGTTGCCGGAATGAAGATGATGTAGACCTCAGGATGTCCAAAGAACCAGAAGAGGTGTTGCCACAGCAGCACATCGCCTCCGGCTTCGGGGTCGAAAAATTTGGTGCCGACCAGCCGGTCGAGGATCAGCATCGTGCTTGACACCATCACCGCGGGCATGGCGAACAGTATGACGAACGCCATAATCAGGACCGACCAGACATAGAGCGGGATACGATCGAGCGTCATGCCCGGTGCGCGTTGCTTGAAAACCGTCGCGATGATCTCGACGGCAACCGCCAGTGCCGACACTTCCGTGTAGGTCACCATTTGCGCCCAGAAGTCGGGGCGCTTGCCGATTCCATATTCGGGCCCGGCCACCGGCACGTAGGAGAACCAGCCGGCATCCGCCCCCGTGTCGAATGCGAAGGCGATCCAGATCATCAGGCCACCCGAAAGATAGACCCAATAGCTGAAGGCGTTGAGCCGCGGGAACGCGACGTTGCGGGTGCCGATCATCAGCGGCACAAGGTAGATCGCGAACGCCTCCATTATCGGCACGGCGAACAAGAACATCATCGTCGTGCCGTGCATGGTGAAGAGCTGGTTGTACAAATCGGGGCCGATATGACCGGCCTCGGGCGTTGCGAGCTGAAACCGCATGGCGAGCGCCGACAGGCCCGCCAGGACGAGGAACACAAAGGCTGTTACCATATAGCGCCGGCCGATCAGCTTGTGGTCGACCGTCACCAGCCAGCCATACAGACCTTTCGGTGTCTGCCAGGCATGCGCCAGAAAGGCGTGCAGCCGCGCCTCCTCGAGGCCGGTGTCGCGTATACCTTTTAGACCCTTTTCCTGCTTTTGCCCGACTGCCTTTCCCGCGATGCCGCTCATTCGAGGCTTCCAAGATAGGTGGCGACCGCGTTGAGATCGTCGGCGCTGAGCGCAACACGCGGCATTTTGGCGCCGGGTTTCGTCGACTGCGGATCGGCGATCCATGCGGCAAGCGCACCGGGTGTCATCGCCAGCGTATCGGCGGCCAATGCGCGTCGGCTTGCGAGATGAGTAAGGTCAGGCCCAATGGTTCCGTTGGCCGGCGTGCCCCTTACAGTGTGGCAGAGCGCGCAGCCGGTGGAAAGAAAGGCTTGCTGGCCGCGGCGTTCTTCGTCTCCGACGGGCGCGGCTGCGGCGGCATCTTGCCTCGATCGCCACATGTCGAACGCCTCGCGGCTTTCCGCGATGACGGTGATGGCCATATGGGCGTGCTGGTAGCCGCAGAACTCCGCGCATTGGCCTCGGTAGACGCCGGGCTTATCGGCAATGAGGGTGAGTTCGCTCGGCCGGCCCGGGATGAGGTCCCGTTTGCCAGCGAGGCCTGGCACCCAGAAGCTGTGAATGACGTCCGGCGAATCGAGATTGATCTTGACGGGCTCGCCGACAGGGACATGGATTTCATTGGCCGTGACGATCATCCGCGATGGATTATCGCCGGGATAGCGTATCTCCCACCACCATTGATGCCCGGTGATGCGAACGGTGAGCGTCGCTGTCCCGCTCAGCGAGGCAACGGATCGGCCCGCGAAGAAGCTCGTTAACGTCAGCGCAGCCAAGATTAACACGGTCGACGCTGTGGCGCCTACGACAGCGCGGCCGAACCGGCGCTCCCGGTGGTTGTCGATACGCAGCGGCGGCTGGCCTGCTCTCGCCCGACGGCGGTGGAAAAGCGCCATTGCCATTGCCGCCATGACAAGCAGCCATGTTGTCGTCGCAACCGCGCCAAAGGACCAGATGAGATCAAGAATGCTGCGGGCATTGGAACCACGCGCATGGAGCGCGGATTGCCAGTCGCTGCATCCCGTCAAGGCCAATATTGAGGCGGTGCCGGCCGGGTTCGCGATGCCTGCAAGGTGATTGCCGAACGAGCTTCGAGCTGGATGCGAAAGGCTAGCCGATACGGATGGTCGTCTCCGTTTCCTGGGGCGGACGACCGGGCTCGTGCACCTTGCCATGAAGAAATCACCATCAATGCCAGAGGCCATAACGCGATTGGTTGTAAAAGGATGCCTTGGCAACCACCCTTCAGTTCAAGGAATGTGGAATGGCGGGAAGCTGGGCCTGCCGGCTCTAACGCTAGGCGGACGCAACCAAATGGTCGGTCTGTCGTTCCTCCGAGCACGCGGTACGGCATCAGCATCGGCAAACGCCACGCCGCAAACCGTCAGGACCGAACTCATGAAAAACACAGGCAAAACAATCAGCGGAAACCGGACCGTCCCAGGTAAAGACGATCGCCTCAAGCAAGGCCGCGAAAGCAGGGCACGAAAGCCCAAAGAGCAAGCTGATGATCCCGCCAACAACCATCCCGAAGAGGACCCGGCGGAGGGTTCGCGCCACACGGTGGAGCACGAACTGGACCGACAGGATCGATTGGGGCGGGGCGCATCTCAATCCACCGGCGAAGCGAAGCGTGCGCGTGACGAATTGCCGGAGCAGGTCAGGCAGCAGACCGAATTGCCGGGCCGAGGCTCGGCCTGACAAAGTCCGAATTTCGCGACCTTGCCGAGGCGGCAACGCGCGCAGGGTAGCGCGCCGCTCTCACTACAGATGGCGACTCGATGCGGGATTTTTGAGTGATTATCTCGAAGTCAGGAACGATCCAAACCCTCACGCATTTAGCTACGTCTGCGTCACAGAATTCATCTCTGCCGGGAGCTGCACCATTGTCCTCCAGGGGCTTTGCTTTGGCCAACCAAGAAACCGAGCAAGTTTCGATCGTTGACCTGATACCCGCCTTGCGGGCCTTTGCGCGTACCTTCTGCCGCAGTCCGGACGATGCGGATGATCTTGTCCAGGAAACGTTGACCAAGGGTCTTGCCAACCTCGATAGATTCGAAGCGGGAACCCGGATGAAGTCGTGGCTCTTTACCATCATGCGCAACACCTTCTACACGCGCATAAAAGCTGCCGACAGGGAGAGCCCGGGGCTGCTCGACTGCGCCTCCCTGGTTCCCGTTTCGGAGGCTGCGCAGGAGTGGTCGATCCAGCGCAAGGAAGTTTATAGCGCCATCCAGCAACTACCGAGACAACAACGCGAGGTGTTGATGCTGATCGGAGTTCTCGGCGTGAGCTATGAAGAAACGGCCAAAATCTGCGGCTGTGCGGTGGGAACGGTTAAAAGCCGTCTCAACCGCGCACGCGCCGGCGTACTCGAGCGTCTTGGGGAAAATTCGCTGCAGACGCTGCTGGAAAGGCGCGGTCACGTGTCCGAAGGACGTTTGGGCTTCGGCACACGATAGGCGAGGCAGCTAATTCCTCTTTGCCGCCAGGCGACGCTTTTCGACGAGCGCGTTCTGCAATTGAACCGCCAGGTCTTTCAGCCGATTGGGGACCTTCTCCTGCTCTATCGCCGCCAGCAAGGAGGCTATTTCCCGGTCCAGCACCAGACTGACCTGCGGATCAATGTTATCGTCGCTCGAGCGAGACATCGTGTTCCCTACCAGGTTCTATCCTCGTCATGTTGCCAGCACAGAACCGAACTGTTCAATAACGCTGCAGGGCCGTCTACGCCAACAAAACGAACCCTGGTCATTATTTCCACAACTGCGGGCAGCGTCGAGCCGATCAACGCGCCGGGCTTCGTTTATGACCTGCTATTTTGCGCCGAGCGTCCGCCAGTTTGGACGTCGCGGCTCAGCCGGTATCACATCACCCGACACTTGTCGCAGCAGGCGGAAGCACCGATCGGGGCCAGATCCAAATCGGATCGATGCACTGCCGTCAAGTTGACCTCACGCTGCGCTCTTCATCGACGCCCGAACCCGCGCCGGGCCGTAATGTTCCAACCGGTACGAGCATGAAGGCAGTTCCATCCCACAGGCGGAATGGCCTCTCGCCATCGATCACAACCTGCATGCCGTATGCTTCGGCGAGGTGATTGATCTCGGAGCGATCCAGCGCTGGAGAGCCGCGATAGGAGTAGTTCAGAATTGCAGCCATGCCCGGTCGTTTCAGCACGCGCCCAATCTCCTTCAAGTATCGCTCCGCGAGTCCGGCCAGCACCAGATAGGGAAAGCTGTCGACGGCCAGCACGCAATCGAAGCTGGCGTCGCCGAAATCGGCGAGATCGAGGCCCGAGGTCAGCCGGAGTTCCACATTTGGCAGCGCGGCGCACCGCTCAAGCCCGATCGAAATCATGCTCGGCGATATATCGATCCCGACGACCCGCAGCGCGGCGGGGGAAAGCGCGATTTCAAAACGCCCGATGCCGCAGCCAATGTCCAGTATACGAAGTCCGGCGCCGGTGAAGCCTTGTCTTTGCAGCCACCCGGTGATCTCAGCGGTGGCAGCCGAGAGCTTTTCCTCATCGCCGAGGGACGACAACTGGACGCTTGCCGCCGATGAAATCCTCGCTGCCGCATCGAAGCTCGACGCAAGTCGCTGGACCACCGCTGCATCCGTTTCCGCTTCGTCGCGTCGATGGCGAACAGCAGCACCTGTTTCGCGCAACAGCGCCAAGGTATCGGGCCTGTGACGGAGCAGGCTGGCGACCCGTTGTAGCTTGTCCTGGTTTTGAAGATCCGTCGAAGACATGTCCTGTGCGATCTGAGCCAGCTCGCCAGCGTCTATGCCTACTTCGAAAAGAAGCGCGAGCCTGGCGATGATCGTTTCGGCGCCGGCGCCTTCCGACATCCAATGCTCGATCGCTTTTCTTGCGGCCGATGCCCGTGGCGAATGTCCGGCCCCGCTCACGGGATCGAGCCTCGAGTCCAGATCCTGTGCTTTGTCCATTGATCGACGGCGCCCCAACTGTACTTGTAAGCCTCGCGCCCGCGCAAAAAGTCGAACTCGCTAGCGCCTTCTCGAAGTGCCTCGGTTATGGCGTGGCCGATTAGGATCGCGCCGGGACTGACCTCGGCATAGTCTGGGTCGAAACCGCCAAGATAGGCATAGGCGCGCTGACGATGGTGAAAGCCGTAATAGGCACCTATGACCTGGTCGTCGATGGCTATGAGCCAGCATCGGACAAGACCATGCGCGGCGAGCGGGGGCAGTGCGTGGCTATGGAACTCTTTGACATTGGGGCCGTTCAGCACGCCGTCACCATAACCGGCCCAGCGCGCGCCGTGCAGGCGAACCAGATGATCGAGGAACAATCGGGGATCGTTCTGTGCCGGCCAGACCGAGACACGGCCGCGCCCGCAAGCGGCTCTGTACGCGCGACGCAATTGTCGCCGTCGCCGTGAAGGAACGCAGCCTGCAAGCCGGTCGTCACCGGCAATCGCGAGTACGGGACAAGCCGCATGGTTGACGGCCTCGCTGGCTTCCATCGCGGGATGGCTGATGGCGAGGCCGGCAGCGTCGGCCGGCAGGTCCGGTAGAATCCATTGCGACCATTCGATCTTGGCAACCACGTCGGCAATGATGCCGGCAACAGCCATTTCGATGCCGGGCAGGCAGAGAATGTCCAGATAGTCGCTCAGGGAGATTCCGACCGGAAGCAGCCTCGAACCAGAAATTGCCCGTTCCCGATAAAGCGGCGCCAGTCCTGCCAAATCCTCGTCACGCCAGACCGCAATCGTCGCCAGTTCGCCAGGTGCAAATGCTTCCCACCATGCAAGCAGCCAGGCAGGGCACTGAAAAGGCGTCGCCGTCCGGCTGGATGCCCAGAGCCGCCACCAGTGGGGCTCCAGAGCGGCAAGGGCGGTGGGATCATCGATCACCTCGCCGCGCAGCATGTCCGCTCACCCTGTCGCCACTGCAGGGCTGCTGTGGCCGGTGCCGAGCCGAGCAAGGGCATGATAGGTGTCGATATACGACGAGACCATGCGATCGAGCGAAAAGCGGTGCCGTGCCGCGGCGCGGCATGTCTCGGGGTCTAGGTCGGATGACGCGATGATGGCCTTCGCCATGTCGTCGACATTGTCGACGAGAAAGCCGGTGCTGCCGTGTTCGACCACATCCGGCAGCGCTCCGTTTGGAAAGGCAATCACCGGTGTGCCGCAGGCGAGCGCCTCCATCGCCACAAGCGAGCTGGTTTCGGGCGCTAGGCTCGGAATAACGAGGCAGCGAGCCGCGTTGAGGAACCGGCGTTTCGCCGCAAAACCGAGCGGACCTACGAAGCGGCGCTGCCTGTCGAGCCGCGGCCGAACCTCGTCGTCGAAGTAGCGCGTGTGGGTCTCGTAGGGATAGACCTTGCCCGCGACAGCAAGCGGGAGACCAGCCTGCTTGGCCGCGTCGAGAGCCAGATGGATGCCCTTTTCCGGACAGATGCGGCTGAGCACCAGCGCGAAGGCGCGCCTGGATCGCCTTTCGTACAATTGATCGATATCGACGCCATTTGGAATCGGCGCAACGAGCATGGCGCCTGGCGGCGCCGTCTTCTGTTGGGAGGCCGACACGGCATGCAGCCATAGATCATCGCGCGCCGGGCGCAGGGCGTCGGCGGGATACCAATCGAGCGGCAGGTGCAACGATACGAGCGTCGGGCCATCGTCAGGCAGATAGGCGTCGAAATCAATGCCGTGAAGGTGGACGACATCGATCGGCCAACGGGCCCGCGCCGCCGCAATCGCGGTGCGATGAGCCTGTCGTGCCCGGATTTTCGCCGCATCGTCGAGCACGCCTGGCTCGGCAGGCGTTTCAACGAGAATGCCTGCTGCCTTGGAGCCCTGGCAGCCGACCACGATGGACGTGTGACCCGCGCGTACCAGCGCCTGGTCGAGCATCGACAGCACTTGTTCGGCTCCGCCGACCGCGTCCGGCCCGGTCGCGGCGAGGGGGTAGGCGACATTCAGGATCGTGAGTGTCATGTCCGGTCGAACCAAAGCTTCCTGGAAACAGCGATCCGACGCCAGAACGCCGGACCAGAGCCTCCGCCTGACCAGGCCGGAAAATCATGGGACGCCATCGCGGCGGAACATGTGCTCAATGACATGATCATATAGCCGTAGCTCCGAATGCCCTGGCTTGCGAAGCGATCACTCCGGGGGCGTAGCGGCGGATCATCGCCGCGCAGAATTCCGCGAACTCCTCCGGCACGAGGGGCGGGCTCGTATGATGCGGCATCATTCCGCGGTGCTCGGGCGTGAAGCAAAAGGTTACGGTCACGTCGAAATCGGCAAGCGCCTCCATCTGCCTGTCGAACCAGTCCAGGGCGTTCGGCCTGAAACTGTCGGCCCAGGAAAGCCCGGTACGCAGCTGCGTGACCCCCAACCGCTTCATCCAGGCGACCGCGTCATCCAGCCTCGGGTCCTCGAAGTGGAACCATTGCGCCAGTCCCATTTCGGGAGTGTGACGAATGAATTCGTCGAGCGCGGGCTTGGGTGTTCCGTCCTGCCGCAGAAGACCCATGTAGAAGTGGCGATAATAGGAGGAGCCTTCCGCTTCGCGATGGCGCGTCGTTGCTCCCCATTCACGCGGCAGATCATAGAGGCTGTACCATTGTATGCGTGGCGAATTGCCGAGCAGCAGTTCAGCGGTCCGGCGCAAACCCCAGACCTGTATTTCCTCTGCGCCGAAGCTCGAAACGCCGACCTCGCTGACCCACACGGGAAGATCGGTGACGGTCGAAATCTCGCCAAGCCTCTGGGGCCATTCCTGGATCTGCCAGAGGTTCCAGTCGAGAGGAAAACCATGGACGGCGACCGCATCGACATGGTCGAGCACGCCGAACTGCTTCATCAGCTTCATGAAATCGGCATCGATCGGCGAGATGCCGCCGAGGACCCTGGTCACCGCCGGGTTGGCCACGGCGACTGCCTGAGCGGCCAGGATAGTCATGTCGGCGAAGCGGCGCCATTCGGGGTCCAGCTCAGGGTCCCAGTGGGACTTGTTGTTCGGCTCATTCCAGATCATCGCGGCTTCAATCATGAAGGTCTCCTTTCGACGGGTAGACGGCGCCGCCGCCGGCGGGTTCGCTTGTGGCGCGGCAGAAATAGACCTCCTGCTCGGGATGCAGCACGATCTCGAAGCCGGCGCTGCGCAGCATCGCTTCGGTGCAGGCACGATTGGGAATCCACCAGTTGGTTGGATCGTCGGCGTAGCGATGCTCGATGAAATGCAGTTTCGGAAATTCCGGTCGATCGAACATATCGTGCGTCCAGAAGGGGTAATTCTGCTCCAGGAGGGGCAGGTCGGAGCTGCCACGCTGCATCGATTGAAAGACCATCAGATCGCCGGCGACGTGCTCGCGGACCAGATCGAGGGCAAGCAGGGGGTGCCGAAGGTGATAAAGCACGCCCATGAACAACACGATGTCGAAGGTCTCGCGCAGGATGCCGACGTCGTAGACCGAGAGCAGCTGGAATTCGATGTCGCAATCGGCGATCTCTGCGGCAAAGCGCGCCTGCGCCAGATAGGCCTCGTCGAAATCGATGCCGAGCACGCGGCTGGCGCCACGCCGTTTCATCTCGATCGAATAGAAGCCCGCATTGCAGCCTATGTCGAGCACGGCCTTGCCGGAGAGGTCGGCAGGAATGGCGTCGGCGAACTTGCGCCATTTCACCAATGGGTAGTTGCCGAGGAAATGATCAGGCGCGGTTTCGATGCCTGCCAGGTCCATGTTGTGGAACCATGGGCCGAGGGCATCGATGCGACGGCGGATTTCAGCGCTGGACTGGAGCATGGCTAGCCTCCTTCGCCTGGATGAAGCGGCATTTTCGCGTGAGCAGACAGCGAGAGGGGCAGATCCTCAGTTATATTCAACGTGGCCGTACTGTTCTCCAGCAGCCGAAGCGCCGCGCGGTAGCCGTTGAAGGTGCCGACGTCGACATAGGCTGTGCCCGCCTTGACGCCGAAGGCTTCGCCCCCGGCTGCCAGATATGCGTTGACAAGCGTGCCGATATATTCGTCGGAACGGTCTCTTTCGCGCCACAACGCCGCAAGCTGGTGAAACACGTGGCCCGGCATCTTGAATGCGCCCCAGATCCAGTTTGTAGCGGCGTCCTGCTGCTTGACCTGGATTGCCTGCACCCGGCCGTCCTGCTCCAGGATGACGGCATCGAAGAGTTCAGGACGGTCTACCGGGAACAGCAGGAACGAAAGCTTGTCATCCGGCAGGCGGCTGAAGCCTTCTTCTGGAAACCAGATCGTATCGGGCAAGCCGATCAGGACTGTCTCGTCTTGTGCGACGAGGGGCGCGGCGCGGAAGATTGCGTCGCAAAGGCCAACGGGGGAGGGCTGCACTACGAAGACAGCGACTGCATCGCCATACCCGGCCGCGTAGTACTCGAGAATATCCGATTTTTCCGATCCGATGATAAAACAGATCTTGTCGGTACCGGCACGCACCATGCGGCGCACCAGATATTCGCTCACCGCACAGGGGCGCTCGGCCGCGCCGTCGATACGACTGCCGACCGGCAAGAGCTCCTTTGAGAAGCCGAGCGGTTGAATGCGGCTGCCGCGCCCGGCGGCAGGCACGATGCCCAACATCAGACTGCTTCCTTCAACGGCTGCTGCGGCGTTGAGCCGTGCCGCGCATCCGACAGGATGCGATCGAGATCCCTGGCGCGTACCGCGGAGGTATGTTCGTCGAGAACCCGTTCGCGGGCGCGGCGCCGGATTTCGTCGATATCGCTGTCCGGCAAGTGGAGCGCGGCGACCAAATCATCGGTGGTGTCGGCGACGATGATCTCGCTGCCGGGCTTAAAGAAGCTGCTGAGACCTGGCCAGGCGTCGGTGACGATGGCTGCGCCGCAAGCGGCAGCCTCGAACAGCCTGCCCGAGGGACACCAGCCCCTTCTGGCCATTGCCTCGCGTGTTACGTTCAGCGTCAGGCGGGAGGAGCAGAAGAAGGCCGGATGGTCCGCGGGCGGCAGGTGCCTGACGAAGAAGATGTTTTCGCTCCACGGAAACTCCAGTGGATATTGTGCGCCGCCGATGACGAAGCGGCGCTCGGGCAGGCGCAAGGCCGGGCGGACGAGCAGCCTTTCCATACCGGCCTGACGGTCCGCCGCGTAGGTTCCGAGGTAGGACAGATCTCCGGCAAATTCGGCCCTGGCCTCCGCCGGCCGGTGCCGCTCGGGATCGACATGGCCATAGAGCGGCATGACGAGGCGCGCGCCCAGAGTTGTCTTGAGCGCGTCGATTGCGGTTCCGCCGGTATAGCTCAGGACAAGGTCAAAATCTCTAAGGCCCTCGGGTCCGAAATAAGGCGGAAGTTCACCTTGTTCGATGCGGGCAAGCGTAACGGGCGTATCCAGGTCATAGAATACCTTCAAGCCGCGACATGCGCTTTGGGCCAGAAGTGAAGCGTCGACTGCGTCGGGGCAGTAGGAGGTGACGATCACGACGTCTGCCTGCTCGATCGCGTGTTCGGCGATCTGGCGGATGACCTCCCAGTCGGGATAGACAACGATATCGCCGCCGTCGAGATGGTGGAGATCGCGCGTTCGGGCGTAGTAGGGCGTGTCGTGTTCGAAAAATGTGACCGACCATCCCATCCCGCCAAGGGCACGGATCAGCCCGCGCCACAGCGTGGCATGCCCGTTTCCCCATGAGGACGTGACGGTGAGACCAAAAATGACCATCCGCATCTGGCTGTCCTCATCAGGCCGCTTCGTTCAAGCGGATCAGCTTAGAGCCCCAGTCGCCGGAGACGATTGTCGTGATCGAAGCGGGATCGATGTCGAAGCGAAAACAGTCTCCCGGTGACAGGCCAAGCACGCCGCAGACGGCGCCCTTGATCACATCGGCGTGGCTTACCAGTGCGATGGCCTTGTTCTGGTGGCGTTTGCGAAGGCGCTCGATCAGCGAACCAATACGGCGCTGGACGTCCAGCATGGTTTCGCCGCTAGGCGTCATCGCCTCCTGTCGGTGGTCGTTCCATCGTCGCCAGGCGGCGTCGCGGCTCAATTCCTCGAAGGTCCTGCCCGACCAGACGCCGAAGTCGATTTCGTCGAGTTCCTCACAGACAATGCAGGTCCCGGTGCCGCAAAGGACAGCAACCGGATCCGCAGTCTCCTGCGTGCGCTCGCGCGGGCTGCAAAAGACGGCTGCAATAGGCTCGCTTGCCATGCGGCGGGCCAGGCGCAGGGCTTGGGCCTTGCCCGTCGCGCCAAGGCGAATTCCCGCCATGCGTCCGGCAAGATAGTCGCCGACATGGTCATGCGCCGCGTGGCGGATCAGGAAGAACGTGGTCGTCATTCCGCGGCATCGAGCATCGGCTCGTCCCTGCCGGCGATGAAGGAAAGCGTGCGCAGCCGAGCCTCGGCGTCTGTGAACTGCTCGGGTGGCGACTTCATGAAGTAGCTGCAGGGTCCGGTCAGGGCGCCGGCTATGCCCCGGTCGAGTGCCAGCTTGGCGCAGCGCACCGCATCGATCACGACTCCGGCCGAATTTGGCGAGTCCCACACTTCCAGCTTCAGCTCGGCATTGAGCGGCACGCCGCCGAAAGTCGTGCCCTCGACGCGGATATAGGCCCACTTGCGATCGGTAAGCCAAGGCACATGATCGCTTGGACCGACATGGATATTGCCGGCTTCGAGCGGTACATCGATCTGGCTCGTCACGGATTGCGTCTTGGAGATCTTTTTCGATTCCAGTCGTTCTCGTTCCAGCATGTTGAGGAAGTCGGTGTTGCCACCGAAATTGAGCTGATAGGTGCGGTCGATGCGGACGCCGCGTTCGCGGAACAAATTGGCAAGCAAACGGTGGACAATCGTCGCGCCGACCTGGCTTTTGATGTCGTCGCCGACCAGCGGCAGACCGCGCTGTTCGAAGCGGAGGCGCCATTCCGGCCGTGAGGCAATGAAAACAGGAATGCAGTTGACGAAGGCACAGCCGGCTTCAAGCGCGCATTCGGCGTAGAAGCGTGTTCCTTCCTCGGATCCGACCGGCAGGTATGAGATCAGCACGTCGGCGCCGCTTTGCCGAAGCTGTGCGCCGACGTCGGCGACCGGCTCTTGCGCCTCCTCGATCTGATCGCGCAAATATTTGCCGATGCCGTCAAGCGTCGGGCCGCGCTCGACGCGAACGCCTGTTTTTGCCACGTCGGCAAAGCGGAATGTGTTGTTGGGTGCGCTGTAGATGGCTTCCGCGACATCGCGGCCCACCTTGCCCTTGGCGATGTCGAAAGCGCAGACCACCTCGATGTCATCGACGTGATAGCCGCCGAGATCAGCATGCATGAGGCCCGGGATCGGCTCGTTGCCTCTGGCGTCTCGATAGTATGTGAGACCCTGGACTAGGGAAGACGCGCAATTGCCCACCCCGGCTATAGCAATCCGAACCTTTTTTGATTCCACGAAACTGCCGCCATGTGCTGTTGAGGTAAGTTCCATGGCCGAACTGTCTGCGCGCCCGAATGTTCCTTGCGATACGGAATAATTACAAAGCTTACGCCAGCCGCCCCAAAATCGGTCGCTTTGAGCGGACCAACAGCAGCCAGTCTCAATCGAGGTTTCGCAGCATGTCGGCTTCCTGCTCGAGAATGGCAGCCACTTCCTCACGTTCGAGGTGCGTCATCATCAGGCTAACGCAACATTCGAGATAAGTAATCGAGGCTCTTCGCAGAAAGGCGGCCGTCTCCTGGGCGGCCACCTGCTCTAAGTCTTTGGCGGATCGTTTTGGCTGCACAGCAAGGCTCTCCATGCCAGGTCCTATGGCTCAACCCCAAGTCCGGCAGGATGTTCCGTGTTCGTGAAAAAAGTGAACCATGAAATCCGCCAGGCCCACGCCTGCACGCCGAGGAGCTTGCAGGCGATAAGACGGGCTCAGGCCGGCAGATCCTGCAGCTTGCCCAGAGAGGGAGGGATGGTTTTGGCGATCGGCGTCATCGGGCCATCCATCCGGCTTGTCTCAAGCTCGGCGAAATAGGCAATCGTTTGCACCAAGCCATGCCGGAGCGGTACCTTGGGCGACCAGCCGAGAAGTGCCTTTGCGCGGGATATGTCGGGCTGCCGCCGGCGAGGATCATCCTGCGGTAAAGGCAGGAACTTCAGAGCGGGCCTGATGCGGGCCATTTCGCTGACCAGTTTGGCCAGCTCAAGGATGGTATATTCTCCCGGATTGCCAAGATTGACTGGCTGGCGTGGATTGGGCTCGGCATCCATGAGCCTAAGCAGGCCATCCACCAAATCGGTGACGAAGCAGAAGGATCGGGTCTGCTTGCCATCGCCGAATATCGTCAGCGGTCGCCTTTCAAGAGCTTGCACGATAAGGTTCGAGACGATGCGGCCATCGGCCGGATCCATTCGCGGACCATAGGTGTTGAAAATCCGCGCGACGCGCGTGTCGGCCTTGCCCGCCCTCAGATAATCGAAGCAGAGAGTTTCCGCCGTTCGCTTGCCCTCATCGTAACAGGCGCGCGGGCCTGTGCAGTTCACATGGCCGAGATAGTCTTCCCTTTGCGGATGCTGCTCTGGATCGCCATAGACCTCACTGGTCGAAGCTTGCAGGAAACGAGCGTTATTTCGAGCGGCGAGATCAAGCAGGTTCAGTGTCCCGATCACGCAGGTCCGGGTGGTATGGATCGGGTCCGCCTGGTAGCGCGGCGGCGATGCGGCGCAGGCCAGGTTGAAGATGCGCTCGACTGGTTCCCCCAGTTTCAAAGATCGGCAAATATCCTGCTCCACCAACCGGAAGCGCGAATGATTCATGATCGGTCGGATGTTCTCCATGCGGCCCGTCAGGAAATTATCGACGCAGATCACACGGTAGCCGCACTCGATCAACTTCTCGCTAAGATGCGAACCGACAAAACCCGCGCCGCCGGCGACGAGCACCGTCGGCGTCCGCCGCGCCTTTGTTTTTGACTGCCGCGTCACGATTTTCTCCTGTCTGCCAATCATGCTGCACTCCCGATGTCCAGGACCGGAGGTTCCTGCCTCGACCGGGTCAACAGCGAAACCAATTCGCGAGCTCTTGCCGCGCCGGTATGTGACGCCAGTACAAGGGCTTGCGCCTTCATGGCCATGCTGAGCCTGGCACGCTCCGATCGGCCGCACAGGATCTCGATCACGTCTTGAGATCGAGCGGCGGTGTGGATCGTCGATTTGGGGAAGAAGCTCTCAAGCCCCCGCCAGCGATCGCTGATGATCGGCGTGCCACAAGCGGCTGCCTCGAAAAGCCTTACGCTCGGCGACCATCCAGCCGTGATCATCGACTGGCGGGTCAGGTTCAGCGTGTAGCGTTGGCGGCTGTAGAACTCAGCATGATCGGTGGGCGCCAAATGCTCGATGCGTTCGACATTGTCCGGCCAGGCCGTATCCGGCGGATATTGCGAACCGGCGACGACAAAGCGTTTGTCCGGCATCTGGCGCGCCGGTTCGAGCAGCAGCGCCTCCAATGCCATCTGCCGGTCCGAGCTGTAAGTCCCAAGATAGCCGAGATCCCAGTCGACTGCGTTTCCGGTTCGATGATGCCGTGCCGGATCGACGGAGCAATGGAGCGGCTCGGCCCGCCGCGCACCAAAGTCCGTGACGAGACGGGCAAGCGTCGGCCCGCCAGTGAAAGAGAAATAGATATCGAAATAGGGTACCTGCCGCTTGCTCAGATAGTCGCAGTCATCTTCGACGAGCTTGGCAAGCGTCACCGGCGTATCAATGTCATAAAAGCAGAATTGCCCGACGCAAAGTGCAGCCAGAATGTCGATAACCGCCTTTCCCTCCGGAACGAAGGAGCCAACGACCACGACGTCGGCCCGCTGCAGCTCGCGGGCATAGTTGCGATGAAGCTCGGTGGTTGTTTCATAGTAGCGCAATGTGCAGAAATCGGGATCGCGAAGATCGCGATGGTTTGCGTACCAGGGTGTCTCGCGCTCCAGGAAAGTGACGCGATGACCGAGTTCGTGAAGGCCTTTTAGCAGCCCTCGAAACGTCGTGGCGTGGCCGTTTCCCCACGATGAAGACAGCGACAGGCCGAGAAAGACGATGTCGAGCCGTTTCCTCATTCCGCTGCCTCCACGGTGGGATGTTCGAAATGCCGTTTGAACACCGCGTCGGCCACGGCAGCCCTCAGCGCATAGGTGTGTTCAGCCAAGACGCGGCGAAGCGCGGCTGCGCCGATCGCCTTTGCCCGTTCGACCGTCAGGGTGGCCATGATTTCGGCGACATCATCGCCATCGCGCGCCATCAGGATTTCCTCGCCGGGAGTCAGGAACAATTCGACTCCGAGCCAGGCATCCGAGATCAGGCAGGCGCCCGCGCCCGCGGCCTCGAAAACGCGCGTGGCTGGCGAGAAGCCGTTCGCTGCCATGCTGTCACGGCTGATGTTCAACACCGCCTTTGGTGTGACATTGAAAGCGTTGTGATCCCGCGTTCCGACATGGCCGAGCCATGAGACATTGGCCGGAAGCGGTTTGTCGCCCCAGCCCGACCCGCCGAGCAGGAAGCGCTGCCCGGCGAGCTTGGCGGCTGGATCTAGGAAAAACGCCTCGACCCGCGTTTCTCGGTCCGGCAGACGGTTGCCGAGGAACGCGAGATCGCAGACGAAACGGTTGTCTCTGGCGACGGGATGATGCGTCTCCGGATCGAGTCCATTGTAGATCGGCACGCACTCGGTCGCACCCATCGTGCGGTAGGCCCAGACGACCGGATCGCCGCCGCCATAGGTGAGGACCAGATCAATTTGCCGCAGCGCGTGGTGAAGCGGGTGATCCGGCTCGGCACGCAATTGACCGAGGGTCGCCGGGGCGTCGACATCCCAGAATACGGTAAGGGCATCGGCGCGGGCGTTGTCGAGCACGGCGCGCAGCAGCGCATCATCCTCGAAGCCTACGCCGCTCGCCTTGACGACGATGTCGGCTTCGGCTGCGCGCGCCGCAACCTGCACAAGCGCATTGGCGGTCGCTTCGTAAACGACGACGTTGCACCAGTCCGGTGCATCCATGTCGCGGTTTTTCTGTCTGTCATATGCGTCCGGTTCATAAAAGGTAATTTGGTAACCCAGTCGCGACAGTGCCTTGAGCAGTCCGCGATAATAGGTCGCCGCGCCGTTCCAATAGGACGACAGCAGACTCGATCCGTAAAATGCCATCTTCATGCAAGGGCCTCCTCAGCGACGACTGGATTGTTGGCTTGATGACGCCCGCATTCGGCGAGCACGTCGAACAATTCGCGCACCCGGTGGCGGCAAGTGTGTCGCGCGCGGATGGTTTCGAGGCCGGACCTTGTCAGCGAGGCGGCCAGCTCCGCGTCGTTCAGTACGTCGCGAAGGTGAC
This sequence comes from Mesorhizobium sp. M0830, assembly GCF_040319965.1. NCBI lineage: Bacteria > Pseudomonadati > Pseudomonadota > Alphaproteobacteria > Hyphomicrobiales > Phyllobacteriaceae > Mesorhizobium > Mesorhizobium sp. M0830. The sequence continues at coordinate 20,778 of NZ_JAMYOR010000057.1, forward strand.
GGCGCATCTCTGATCCGTCGTGGGCGAAAAGAAAGTCTGTGCCTGGTCTGAAGAGTTCTTCCACGTCGCTCCACGGGGCCGAAATGAGCGGGATGCCGCAGGCGAGTGCCTCGAACATGCGGATCGTTGGTATTCCCGGCAGGCTCTCCCGATAGGGCCGCCGGGGAATGTGGACGGTGAGGCGATGTTCCGCGAAAGCCTTCGGCACGTCCGCGTTGGCGATCCAGCCCTCGTAGCGGAGCCCCGCGGCGGCAAGATCGGCGAGCGCTTCTCGCGGATAACGGACGCCGTGAACGGTGCCGGACAAGCCAAGTTCGCGCACCGGGTTGACGAGGAACTCCTGAATTTCGGCGCTGCGCTCATCGTCGCCCCAGTTGCCGATCCAGATGATGTCGGATCTCGAGTCGACTTCGGGGTGCGGCTGGAACAGTCGCTCATCCGCTGCCTCATGCCAGGTGAACGCACGCTTGCCCCAGCCGGTGCGGAGGTAGGTCTCGCGCAGCGCCTCACCGAAGGCGAGCACGCCGTCATAGTGCTCCAACCGTAGCGCCGAGATCGACTGCGTGGCGGAAACCGCACGATGGTGCGTGTCGTGGAACAAAAGCGTGAAATTGCCCCTTCTCGCCCGCACCTTCCCGATCTCCGCGACAAGTCGAGGGTCCGTCCACTCGTGGACGATGACCACGTCGGCATCCGACAGCCAGCTTTCGTGATCGAAGGCATCCCCATATGTAACCGGCACCAGCTCGGGAAAGTCCTTTCGGAAGCGTTCGACCGCGAACGGACCTTTCTCCGCCAGCAGATTAGAGCGGCTCCAGCCGTCCGCCGGTTCCAGCGCAAACGCCTTGTGTCCGCAGGCAATGAGCTCGCGCATGACGCCCCGCAGGAAATGGGCGTTGCCATGATTCCAGTCGGAGACGACGGAGTGAGTGTAGAACAGGAAGCGCATCGTCAATGTTCCGCCACGGATAGAGCCGAGCGGCCGTAGATGTCGCGCATGGCGGCGGCTTGTTTTGCAAGCGAGAACCTGCGGGCACGGCGTGCAGCGGCCTGGCCGAGCCGTTTCCTATGTTGATCGTCGCAACACAGACCGTCGACACATTTGGCGAGGTCATGCGGATCGCTGGCATTGTAGAACAGTGCCGCCCCGTCCCATAATTCGCGATAGGTAGGAATATCCGCCAGCACGAGCGGTGTTGCCGATGTTGCAGCCTCCAGAGCGGCAAGCCCGAAAGGTTCGTAAACCGACGGCGACACGAAGACGGCGGCTCGCGCCATCAGCAAACGGACTTCCTGATGTCCGATCGAACCCAGGGCTGCAACGTTGCTGAAATGGGCTACTTGCCCATCGGGACCGTGAACGGACCCGGCAGCAAAAACGGGCCAGCGGATCAGCGATGCTGCGTGGTCGAGGGTGACTGAATTCTTGCCTTCATCCCACCAGCGCGCGGCGGCGAAGACAACGGCTTCCCGCCTCGCGGCCACCGGACCGGGCCGGGTGCCGTTGTTGACGACGCTGAGGCCGGGAATTGGTCCGTAGCAGGCTTCAAGCATGGCGGCATGGCTTCGGCTGGGCGCAATCACCGCGTTCGCGCGATCGAAACCGGTTCTGTTGCGGTCCCTCTGCCAGGTCCATTCGCCGCCGGCATCCTGTGCCTTCACCGCACGCAGCCATGTCACCACACATGAATGCGACACCGCCACGACCGGGCAGGGGAGATCGAGCCCTACTGCCTGTGCCGGCGCGTTGAGGTGGGCGAGATCGATGGCGTAGTCACGAACGAGGGCGCACAGCTCCTGTGGCAGCCCGTCCAGGTCGGCCTCGTTGCGGGTCATCCAATCTGGCGGAGTCTCGAGCCATACCAGCTCCGCGACGGTGTCGGCTTCCTCGACCTGCTCGGCGGATGGCTTGGGGCCAAGCCCGGCAAGAACGACACTATCGCCGCCGGTGATCAGTTCACGCGTCAGGTCGAGCGCATAACGCCAGACGCCGCCGACGGCGTCGACCGTCATCAGGATGCGTCGCTGGCGCGGGATCAGTGACTGCAACATGCGGCCTCCAATTCGGTTAGCGCACGAGGATGCTTTTCCTGGATGTCGCTAAAGGTGCCGAACGAGGCGAGATAATGCTCGTGCGCGCGCTCCCAGGCTAAGTCGTCGGGGTCACCCCAGAGCTCGCGATAGCTCGGTGAACTGGGATAGGGATAGAGCGGCACCGGTTCGTTTGCCCAGACGCCGCGGTCGATGAGATGCTTTCGCCAATATTCGACCAGAGCCGGATCATCTTCGACTGATCCGATGAGATTGGCTTGAACGAAGGGGACATGACGCCGCGCGTCGACAAGCAATGCGGCCAATTCCTCGGTTCCCAGCCGGCAGCGCTTCGCCAGCATGGCGCGTCCTTCCATCGTCAGGCTTTCGAGCCCTGCCTCGATCGAGACACAACCAGCGGCGCCAAGCAGCTCCAGGAGCTCGGGTTTCCAAAGATCGATGCGGGTCTGGACACCGAATTTGACATCGCGATCCACAAGCGCTTCCAGCAGCGCCTTCTGCGGGAGGAAAATCTCATCGATGAAGTAGATATAGCCAACACCCTGAGCGATCAGCCGATCAATTTCCGCCGTCACTGCATCGTGGTTCCTGCGCCGATACGCATCGCGGAAATCGATCTTGGCGCAGAAGCTGCAATTGTAGGGGCAACCGCGCGAAGCCTCGACTTCGGCACCTAAACCAAACTGCTTCTCATCGAAGCGATGATGGTGATGAGTATGGCCGGCGAGCCAGTCGGACGGCCATTCGAGCGGGGCATGGTGGACAAAGGGGCTGGCGTGGACGAGGCCGTCGCCGGCAAGTTCACCATTTTGCAGATATGCGGTGTACGCAACCGCGCTCCAGTCGTCGCGTCGGCCAAGTTCCGCGACGACCTCCTCGCATTCGCCGCGCACGACGATATCGGCCCCAAGCTTGCGCAGCGTTGGTGCCGGTGTCGCCGAGCCATGCGGGCCGACCGCGACGGTGCGGCCGCCACGGCCGGCGAGACGGTTGAGGAAATCGGCCGGCACGCGCAACTCAGGTGGGGCGCAACGCCAGAACAGATAAGTCGGCGCGGTGCTGATCACGGTCATGGCCGGCCCGAAGTCAGCGACACGCGCGGCAAGCTGGCTGTTGTCCAGCTGCTGGATTTGGCCGTCCAGCATCAGCACGTCGTGGCCATCGGCCTCAAGCATCGCTTTCGAATAGCCCAGTTCGAGCGGCAAGTGCGGCTGACGGCAGCCGAAGTAGATGCTCTCCTCATAGGTCCAGAACGGATTGACAAGGGCTACTCTCATGCCACGCACCTCGCAGGCTCAGGCTGCGGTTCGAGGCGATTGCGCCGCAGCCAATCGGCGAGATGGCGGACCCCTTCGCGCCAGGAGACCGCCGCTTTCCAGCCGAGCGTCATTTCGATCCGACGTGTGTCGGCAACGAAGAACGGCTGGTCGCCGGTGCGTTCGCGCTCATAGCGGATCGAGACGTCGCGGCCGGTGATGCCGCTGATCTCCTCCAGCAGCATGCGCAGGCTGATCGCGTTTTTTGGTCCGCCACCGAGATTGAATGCCTGTCCGCTGGCCTCCTCGATCCGGGCAAGTGCCGCGCGATAGGCCGCAACGGCATCGGAAACATGAAGGATGTCGCGCACCTGGTTGCCGTTGCCGTAGATCGTGATGGGGCGGCCGGACAAGGCGCTCAGCAGAAAATGCGCCACCCAGCCCTGATCCTCAGTGCCGAACTGATGCGGCCCATAGATGCAACTCATCCGCAGCACAACGGTCGGCAGCCCGTAGGATTTGGCATAATCGAGCACATATTGATCGGCCGCGCCTTTGGAGCAGCCATAGGGTGTGCAGAAATCCAGGCCGCGGTTCTCGCCGATGCCGTTGGCACGGATAGCGGGATCACTAGGCACCCAACGGTTATCCTCCTCCAACACCGCGATGTCGGGGAGCCCGCCATAAACCTTGTTGGTGCTGGCGAAGATCACCGGGATGCATCGGTCGCTTCGACGGGCGGCTTCGAGAACGTTGAATGTTCCCCGAAGATTTATGTCGAAGTCTTCGCTCGGCTGCACGAGGCTCGTGGTCACGGCCGTCTGCGCGGCAAGATGGAATACAGCCGCCGAATTCGCCACAAGCGGCAGCAAGGCGTCCGCGTCCCGGACGTCGACGGTTTCCACGGCGATGCGATTGCCATGCTTCTGCTTCAGCCATGCCAGGTTCTGTTCGACACCGGGGCGACTGAAATTGTCGATGATCAGAACCGGGGTCGCGTCGGACAGCAGGCTGTCGGCGAGGTTCGAGCCGATGAAGCCGCTGCCGCCGACAATCGCGACGTGGGCTTCGCGAGGGTTGCGCAAGTCGGACGTCATGATACCAGCCCCCGCTCTTCCAGTTCGCGTCTCATGTCGGCGCCGCGGTCGATTGCGACCGTGCCGCGCACCCATGCGACAAACTCATCCAGGGAATTCTCCAGCTGCAGCCGTGGTTCAAAGCCGAGCAGATCGCGTGCTTTCGAGATGTCAGCAAAGCAGTTTCGAATGTCGCCCGAGCGTGCCTTGCCAAGGATTTCCGGCGAGCGCTCCGGCACATCCATCGCATCGGCCAGCAGCCGGGCGACCTCGCTGACGGCATAGGCGCGCCCGCTGCCGACATTGATGACATGGCCGCGCGCCTGGCGTTGTTCCAGCGCGAGCCGAAAGGCGCGGGCGACATCGCGCACATGCACGAAGTCGCGCTTCTGCTCGCCATCTTCGAATATCATCGGCCGTTGGCCATTGGCCAGCCGCGAGGCAAAATTGGCGAGTACCCCGGTGTAGGGATTTGACAGCGCCTGCCCGGCGCCGAAGACATTGAACAGCCGCAACGCCACCGCATCGATGTCATAGGCTTCGCCGAAGATCAGCACCGCGCGTTCCTGCGCGTATTTGGTCAGGGCGTAGATCGAGGCGAGGTCGACCGGCTTTTCCTCGTCCGTCGGCAGCGGCGACAGGACGTCGCCCTCCGCCGACAAGGGATTCCATTGCCCGTTCCTGACGCTTTCCGGCCGCCGCCGCGCATTGCCGACGCGCCGGCCGTCCGGCGACGCATAGAGACCCTCGCCGTAGACGCTCATGGACGAAGCGACAACGATCCGTTGGACCGGGTGTCTGATCAGTGCTTCGAGCAGGACAGCGGTGCCGAGATCGTTGGTGCCGACATAGCGGGCGATCTCATACATCGACTGACCGACACCAACTTCAGCTGCTAGATGAATGACGGCATCGACGCCCTGCAGCGCACCGGCGAGCGCATCACGGTCGCGCACGTCGCCCCTGATCAGCTCGGCTCCGGCCGGAATGCTTACCGTTTCCCCGCCATGCACCTGGTCCAGCAGCGCGTCGAAAATACAAACTGCGTAATCGTGCTCAATGAGTTCTTGGGCGACATGTCGGCCGATAAAGCCACAGCCGCCGGTGACCAATATGCGTCTCACGACAACTCCTCACGCAAACCCGCCTTGGCGTTCCGAACTTTTTCGCAAAAGCTTTGTTCCCTGAGCATCAACAAAGATCGATCCGCGGTACGCCAAGCGCACGCTGGAACATTGCAGGCTCTTCGATGTTAGAGCCCAGCGATCGGCCCGTTACGGCGCGCCACCAATCATCCGATTATCGGGATTGATGGTGTGAAAATCGGCGAGGGAAGGCCCGGTTGCTAACCTTGGGAACCGAACGGAGATTTCAATGTCACAAGCAAGGACGACGACCGATCATGACGAAATCCGCCAATGGGTCAGCGACAGAGGCGGCCGCCCTGCCGTGATACGCACCTCGGGCAAGGGCGGTATCCTGCGGATTGACTTTGGCGAGCCGGAGGAAACGCTGGAGCCCATCGAATGGGACGAGTTCTTCCGGATTTTCGACGAGAATGATCTGGCCTTCCTTTTCCAGGAAGAAACGGGTGGCGGTAACGCCAGCCGTTTCAACAAGTTCGTCGAACGCAGCCAGAGCGCCTGACGGCTCGTGTCTAGTGCCGACTGCTGAACGAGACCTCGCGCTGCTCAAAGTGTCGCCCGGCTTGGATGCCTCAAGAAACAATCCGCACCGGTACCGACTTTCCGGCTGGGACATGAGCCTTCTTGGCCCGGTGCCAGAGCGGGACCAGTGGGTTGAGTTCCGGATAGTAGCCGGCGCAATTGCCCTCGGGAATCGAATAAGGCGTCACGCGTAGGCCGTGAACGCGCCGCTCTACACCATCATGGGCATGGGTTTCGAGAGTGATATCCTGGCCCGCGCGCAGGCCGAAACGCCGGATGTCCGCCTCGTTCATCAACAGCACCATGCGCGTGCCATGGATGCCGCGCAATCTGTCACTGTAGCCGTAGACGGTGGTGTTGAACTGGTCATTGGAACGCACGGTGATCAGCGTCAGCACCCGATCGCCGGAAAGGTCGATGTCGGGATTTGCCTCGAGCATGGTCGGCAACTTGAAATTGGCCTTCTTGTTGGGCGTCTCCCACACGCGATTCGACGCCTTGATGTCGCGGTGGAAGCCGCCCGGGGTGAGAAACCGCTTGTTGAAGTCGCGAAAATGCTGGGGGTAGCACCGCTCGATCTCATCACGGATACGGGAATAGTCGGCAACCCATTGGTCCCAGGGAATTGAACTCCTGCCGGGCACCGTAGCCATGGCGAGTTCCGCAACGATCTTCGGCTCCGAGAGCAGATTTGGCGAAGCAGGAGGCCGCGAGCCAAAGGAGCCGTGTATGCAGGCGGTCGAATCTTCGACCGAAACCGTCTGGTCACCGCTCGCCTCGCGATCTCGTTCGAGCCGCGACAGGCAGGGCAGCAGATAGGTAACCGCCCCCGGAAAGAGATGGCTGCGGTTAAGCTTGGTCGCGATCTCGACATGCAGGCTAAGTCGACGCCAATGCTTTTCGATCAGGCCGGTCTCGGGCACAGCACGGACGAAATTGCCACCCAAAGCGATAAAGCCCTTCACCGATCCGCCGATGACGCCCTCGCAGGTCTCCACGGTGTCGAGGCCTTTCTGGCGCGGTGGCTGGAAGCCATAGAACTCGGCGAACTTGTCTAATGGAGCGAGTTCGGGTTTCTCGGTTATGCCGACCGTGCGCTGGCCCTGGACATTGGAATGGCCGCGCAGGGGCGAGATGCCGGCGCCGGGTTTTCCGATATTGCCGCGCATCAGCAGCAGGTTGCACAGCATCTGGACGTTCTCGGTGCCATGCCTGTGTTGCGTCAGGCCCATGCCGTAATTGCCGATCACCGCCTTCGAAAGACTGTAGACTTCTGCGACATGCTCCAGATCGGCCTGCGCAATGCCTGACCGGCCGACAATCTCATCCCAGCGGGCGGCGCGCAGATAGGCTTCGAAATCGGCGAAGCCATGCGTATGTTCGGTGATGAAATCGACATCCAGGAGCCGCTGATTGCCGCGTTCACGCGCAGCGTCGTCGAGCGCCAGCAGAGCCTTTGCAATGCCGGTCATGGCGGCAATGTCGCCGCCGCCGCGGATTTGAAAGAAGTCGCTGGACATCTTGGTTCCCGGGCCGGGTGACAGCATGTCGACGGGATTTTGCGGGTTTTTGAACCGTTTTAGTCCTCTTTCCGGCAAAGGATTGAAGGTGAACACCGGCACCTGGCGTCGACGTGCCTCCTGCAATGGATGCAGCAGCCGAGGCGCGGTTACGCCGGTGTTGTGGCCGAAGAAGAACATCATGTCGCATTTCGCGAAGTCGTCGAGTTGTACGGTGCCCACAGGGGAGCCGATAGACTCCGGCAAACCCACCGAAGTGGATTCGTGGCACATGTTGGAAGAGTCCGGCAGGTTGGATGAACCGTAGATTCGCGCGAAGAGCTGATACATGAAGGAAGCCTCCAGCGAGGCTCGACCGGAGGTGTAGAAGACGACCGATTTCGGATCGAGTCGCCGCAGCTCTGTGGCGATCTCACGGAACGCACGATCCCAAGCAACCGGCTCATAGCGGTCGCTGACGGGATTATACCGCAGCGGATCGGTAAGCCTGCCCTGCTTTTCCAGATCGTGATCAGGCCAGTCGAGCAGCTCCGTCACTTTGTGCTCTGCGAAGAAAGAAGGTTCGCAACGCAGCTTCGTCTGATCCCACATCGTTGCCTTGGCGCCGCTTTCGCAGAATTCGAAAGGCCTTGGCTGGGCCGGTTTGGCCCACGAGCAGGAAACACACATATAACCGTCCGCCTTGTTCTGCTTGAGCAGCGTGCTCCATATCCCTGAAAGCAAAAGGCCTTCGCCGCGCGCCTTGCGAACCAGGGACCGAAGCGACCCCCAGCCGCCGGTTGGATGGTGATATTTCTTTATCTCAATGTGATCGGTTACGGCGGGTTTCATGCCAGTCATCCTTGCACGAAGACTAAACAAACCCGACCCGCGACCAATTGTTCCCGCTGGCTCTGCGAAGCCGCAACCTCTTTCGAGCAGAGCCTTGAATGGCGATGTCTCGAAGCGCATGCGACGCGCGGCAGGCGCCGTCGTGGGAACATTTCCTTTGGTCAGCGATTGAAACACGACGCTGAGCACGACCGGAGCGGACGCGATGGGCATCTTGTCAGATATCGACAGAAAGCTGTCGGATAACCTTTACGAATATGAGACCAGTCTCACCGATCCTGCAGGGGATCTCCCCAAGGAGGTCGAGGAGAAAGTCGAACTGCTGATGCCGTTCGTCCAGCCTGATGCTCGCGAATTGGTCCGGGCGCAGATCCTGGGCCTCATTCACGAATATAGGAAGGGCGAGGCCGCGTCGCGCTAGGTGCCGGTCGCTGGATGGGTCGATGACATGAATACCGGGCGATCCAACATACCAGACTCGCAGTTGTCTCGCGCCGGGGAGGGCAATCGTGTTGCAGCAACGCGAGAAATGCATGAGGTATATTCCGCCGGTAAATTCCAAGGTCGACTTCGCTCTCTATGCGTTATGTTGATTGCTACGACGTTGACCGCATGCACGTCTTCGACAGACCAGGTATACCAGCAGTCGAGAACTGCGGCCTCCGCCGCACAGACGGCATCGATGGTCTTGGAAGCCTGGCTTGCTGGAGCGGCACCCCGGAACTACACGTCGCTGACATTGCAATCCGTCAGCCACATCTGGTCCGATGCCGAAGCGCAAATCCGATCGGCCGGTTCACCGGAGGGCTCCGACCGAGCGGAGCTCATCAAGGCTATCGAGCAGCTGTCGTCGGCGGCAGCAAGAGCGCAGACAGGATTACGGGATCGTGACCGCGGCAAGGTTGAACAAGCGGAGCGGGACCTGCGAAGAGCCGCCACGACGCTGGGCGCCTACGCCAAATCCTCGGCGCCGCAACAATGAAAAAGCTGCTCGAAATAGCGTTGGGTATCGTCACCAGCATTGGCGGTTTTCTCGAGATCGGCTCGATGGCTACGGCAGCTCAGGCCGGTGCGGCATTCCATTTCCAGCTGGTCTGGGCGGTCGTTCTAGGGACGATCTGCATCATCTTTCTCGTCGAGATGGCGGGTCGGTTCGCCGCGATAAGCCATCACACCATCGCCGATGGAATTCGCGAGCGATTTGGCTTCAACGTCTTCCTTTGGCCGCTGCTCGCGATCTTGCTGATCAACTTCATGGTCATGTCGGCAGAGATCGGCGGCGTCGCCATTGCACTCGAACTCGCCACCGGGATCGGTTTCCAGTGGTGGGCGCTGCTGGTGGCATTGCTGGCGTGGTTGTTTCTCTGGAAAGGGACGTTCGGCCTTATCGAAAAAGGTGTTTCGATGCTCGGTCTGGTCACACTGTGCTTTGTGGCCGGCGCCGTGATGCTCAAGCCCGACTGGGGTCAGGTCGCGGCGGGCGCGGTTCCCACGCTGCCGGCTCATGACCGGGCCAATTACTGGTTCATGGCCGTCAGTATTCTTGGAGCGTCGATCTCGCCCTATCTGTTCATGTTCTACTCGTCGGGCGCCATCGAGGACCAGTGGGACAGAAGTTATCTCGGTGCCAATCGCGCTATTGCGTTCCTTGGAATGACCTTTGGCGGCACGATCTCCATCGGTGTGCTGATCGTTGCCGCTCTCGTGCTTCCCGCCCACGGCATTGACCAGGTGGACGACTACCATCAATTGCCGCTGATGCTGATCCCGGTATTCGGCTTCTGGGGTTTTGTCCTGTTTGTCGCTTCGCTAGGCATTGCCTGCTTCGGCGCCGCGCTCGAGGTCGGGCTGCAGCAAGCCTATCTCGTGGCCCAGGGCTTCGGCTGGACATGGGGCGAAGACCAGAAGCCGCGCGACAATCCAGGCTTCAGCACGGTTTACACGTTGTCGTTGTTCCTCAGCGCCTTGCCGATCGCTTTCGGCCTCGATCCGTTGAAGCTGACGATCTTCTCCATGGCTTTGACGGCTGCCAGCCTGCCGTTGAGCGTGATTCCCTTCCTCTTCCTGTTGAACGATGAACGTTACGTGGGCAAGCATCGCAATGGGATGATCTCGAACGCGGCGGTCGTCTTCATCATCGCACTTGGTTTCGTGCTGGCGGTCGTGACCATCCCATTGCAGATATTCGGAGGCACGTGATGGATCTGGTGCGCGACATTCTGGACAAGCAAGTGGTCGACCGCGAGCAGGTCAAGATCGGCAAAGTCGATGGGCTGGTGGCCGAACTGAGACCGGGCAAGCCGCCCAGAGTGGCTGCGATCGAACTTGGGTCCATCACCCTGGCGCGTCGGCTTGGTCGGCGGCCCGGCCGCTGGATGGCGCGATTGGCGGCAAAGCTGGGCGGCAAGGACCATGGCGAGCCGCATCGGATCGCCTGGAACAAGGTGCGCGACATTGGCGTCGATATTGAGTTCGACATCGATGTGCGCGAGACGGCAATCTTCGATTGGCAGAACTGGCTGCGGGACCACGTCATTGGCCGCATCCCGGGAGCGGGCTGATGACGACCGTCAATCTCGAACAGCTTGCCGGGCGACGCGTGCTTTCGCAGCGCGGGGAGAGCATCGGCTATATCGAGGAGATATGCGCCGAACAGGATGGGGACGATCTCGCGATTATAGAGTTCCATGTCGGTATCTATGCCGCATTCGAGCGTCTCTCCGCTTCAGCCATAGGCGCTGCGGTTCTCGACCTATTCCGGCTACGCCGCGGCGGCGGCTTTTATCGCATTCCCTGGGACAAGATCGACATCTCCGATCCTGCACGGCCCAGGCTGCTATGTACGAAAAAAGACCTTTCCCGAATGGAAGGCGGCCGCAAACATCCGCAGGGTAAAGGCCAGACCAGAACCTGACAAAAGAAAGCTTGAACGCCAGGGCGTGGAAGATTTGTCCGATGTCGCTAAATGGCCGTGCTGCTTTCGCTTGTCGAGAGTCTGATAGCCGAAATTCGGCCGCGCCTAAGCCGATCCCCGCGTCGCGCTGAGCCTTCGTTGGATGCAACTGTCGCAAAGTGATGACGGTCTTTGCGTCGCTCTGTTCGTCGAACGTGATGGTGGTGCGGAACAGGCCAGGATCGTTGTCTTGTCGGCGCCGTGATTGAACTCGATCAAGTGCGGCCTCTCGATGCGCCGGAATTGCACACGGCTCGTATATCGCTTGCCGTCGGGCGCGGGTCTCGAACCGCCATTCGCCGCCGACGCGAATATCTATCGATTTCGTATTAATCTTGACCCGGCCGGGCCGAACCACTGGGCAAGATGGCGCGGATCAGCCCATGCGCAGAAACCAGCTCTCGTGGCGCGTTGATCACGCGCGAGAGGACGATCTCTCGATTAAGCGCCCAAGCGGACAGAGGCGATTCATTTTGACGCGTTTGCGGGGCATTGGCTTTCAGTTTGCTTCCGTCTGCAACGAGCACGTCCTGACGCGCCCGTTCTTTTCGGACGTAACGAGGCCGCTGCTCGCTAGAAGGCCGATGTGCTTCATCAGGTTCGGCAGCGCCATTTCGAACGGCTTCGCCAGTTCTCCGACAGACGCCTCACCCTCACATAGCCGCATGACTATCGCCCGACGGGTCGCGTCGGAGAGGGCCCTGAAAATGTGGTCGAGTTGCATCGATTGGTTAGCCCTGAAGCTCATTATAACGGGGGCAAACCGTCAATGAATGTTAGCCAGAAAGCTAACGAAAGACTTGAGAGCATCGTCGTCAATCGAGTTCGCGAACGCATGAACCGAGAGCGCATCGGGCCGGTTTATCAGTTCACGCCTTAGCGAAGAATGGCGGCGAGTATGAAGACCGCAGCTGCCACGAGCACGGCTATGGCAATCACCAAGACGGGCCAGTTGTTGCCGGGCCGTATGTCGGCTCGGTTCTCCATCGGCCGCATCGCATTGGCAAAGCTTGCTTGGTTCTTGAACCGCGACTGTCGTTTGGGAGATGGTTGCCCGGCGTCATTGGGCGTATCCGCCGCCTCAGCGTCGGTCCTGGACGGCGCGGCGGCTGGGTCGAACCCCGGCGTCTTGTCCAGCCCCGCTTCCGTCCAGGCATGGGCTGTCTTCGCCGCAGGTTTTCGGTCCGTGGATGTGGCCATGATCGCCTCCTTTGCAGGCAGAACTTCTGTCTGGGTCGGAAGGTTCCAATCTATTGGATAACCCGCGGCGGCCTAGATTCCCGGACAAAATCGCCGGAACATGCTTCTGGCCGGGGCGTTGAACGTCATGACACGAAATGAGCCGAAGAGGGGCGGCGTCGCCATCGAAAGGTCAGTCGAATGTACCCCTTTGCTTTTCTGCATGAATTGGCCGCCGCCAGAGGCGATGGCCTTCGGCCCGAACTTGTCCGCCTGATGAAAGCGCGCGCAGTGCTCACAGCGCCGGGAATTGCACAGCTCCGGGAAAGGCGCGGGGACGATTTCGAACAGGCGGGGCCAAATCCCGTCGGACATGCCGGGACCGCGCTCCCGGACGCGGTTTTGCGTTTTCCCGGCCGGGCCGGCGCGGAACCGCGAGCGAAACGCCGTCGCGGCTGCGAGCCATAATCGCCTGCGGATGGATTCAGGTGATGGATTCAAACGAGGCGTAGGCCGTTCGAAGCCTGTCGCCGCCCACTTGCGACTTGCTGATCCTCGAGCGGGCTGAGGTCCCACAGCTTCGAGCCGATGGCATTTTCCGGATACCAGAGCCTCGGCGAGACCAGGAGCAACACCCCGAGCAGGCTGGTGTGCGCAGAGGTGAAGAAAAGATGCATGACGGCCCTGCCACAGGCTTGCTGGTGGCCGGGCCGAGGCAGCAGCACCCACCAGAACAGGAGCCCGGTGCTGAGGAAGCTGGCGTGCTGGGCATAGTGCAAGGGGCCCTGCTGGAGGGCAGCCTCGAACAATGCCGGCACGTGCCATGCCCATATCGCCGCTCCGTGCAGGATGGTGGCGACCACAGGGCGGCTGATGAATGCCCAGATCGCCCGAAGCATGCCTGCACGCGCGGCCACGCCGAGCCCCTGGCGCACCCGCATCGGCAACGCCCACATCATCGGCGCGGTCGGGCAGGAAGCGACCAGCAGAGGCGCCGCAACCGCCATCAGCAATTCGTGCTCGATCATGTGAGCGGCAAAGACGCGCCCGCCGAGGGCATGGATCGGACTTACCAGCGCCACCGCCAACACGGCCCAGCCGGCGGCAAACAGCAACGCCCGCCTTGATCGCATGGGGCGTCCGCGTCCGCTCCGCCGCCAAAGCCGGATGGCGCCCGCAGCATAGAGCGACGCGGCTGCCGCGAGCGGCAACGTGATGGGAAGCGCCAGCGTCCAGCCGGCTTCGGGGGCGCCGCTGCCATAACAGATCGAAGTCGAGAAGAGCGGATCGAAGCTCATCGTCCGCACCCGTCGGGGAACAGCACCGATGAAGTCTGATTGCGATCCGTCACGCGGGACATCCATTGAAGATGCTTCAACGCGCGAAAGGCCCGGAAGTGGCAGTAGCCGGCAGTAAAATTTATCTTCGATGTGCCGCGGCCGATCTGGGATATTTCGCTGTCAAAACCAGTATGCATGCGACGGAACCCGCGCACTGCAGAAATGTTTACCCGTCATGCAATCGGAGATGTGTCATGACCGAGGACGAAAACCGCTATGAAACCGGCGCGACCAAATACCCCGCCAAAGTCGGCGCGGATGCGGCGGATGAATTCTCCCAGGCTGCGGCCGGCAACAGGAAGCCTCCCGGTGGGATTGGGCTGACGCGGCGGATGGGCGAGATGGACGACAAGACGCGCCAGTCGGAAGGGCAAGACCCGCCAAGGAAAAGTGCGCCAAAGCAAGCCACCCCGAGCCCGGCAACCGAAAAGACGTCCGGCGCCGGCCCGGCGGTCGCCGAGCGCTCGAAGGACGCCAAGGCTCCCAAGGGCGGCCGGCAGCCAGGCGCTTACGTCAAGACGTGACTGGCGGCGCGGGACAGGGTCAGCCCATCATCGTCTTCAGGGGCTCCTGGGCAAGGTTCTTTTCTATCTCCTGTCGACCCGGCGTTTCTTTCAGCGCGGTGCGCATGTTCTTGCGGTATTGATCCGGCATGCGCGGCGGCAGCATAGGCTCGTAGGCGTCGACGACGGCCTCTATGATCACGGGGCCCACGGTGGCGAAAGCGGCATCAAGAACGCCTTCAATGTCCTCGGGCCGGGTGATGCTGTAGCCGATGCCGCCCATCGCCTCGGCGGCCAGGGCGAAATCGATCGGTTGGAGTTCGCAGGCAAATTGCGGGTTGCCGAGAAACATCATCTGCTCCCAGGCAATCTGGTTCAGCATGTTGTTCTTGATCACGAGGAGCTTGAGCGGAACCTTGTAGCGCACCGCCGTCGAAAATTCGCCAAGCTGCATGGCGAGCCCGCCGTCGCCAACCACTGCGAAGACCGGCCGGCCCGGGAAGGCTATCCCGCCGGCAATCGCATAGGGCAACCCACAGGCCATCGATGCGAGCGAGCCGGAGACGGCGAAGTCCTGACCCGCCTTGATATCGATATGGCGGGCGGCAAGTTCGGTATTTTGGCCGGAGTCGGTGGCGAGGATGGCGTTGGCCGGCATGCGGTCGCCGAATGCCTTCACCACGCGTTGCGGCTTGAGCGGCACGTCGTCCTTGCCTTCAGCCTCGGCCATCATGCCGCGCCAGCGCCGCACGCTTTGCCGGGCCTGTTCGAGAAATGACCTGTCTGTTTTCTGCTTCAATCTCTTGTTGAGCAATTGCAGCGTGACGGCGGCGTCGCCGACCAGGCCAGCCTCGACTGGATGGCGCAGGCCTATGCGCTGCGCATTGCGGTCGATCTGGATCCCGCGCGCCTTGCCGGGCTTGGGGTAGTATTCGATGTAGGGAAAGGTCGAGCCGACGATCAGCAGCGCCTCGCACTGCTCCATTATCTCCTGGGAGGCCAAGGTACCCAACATGCCTATGCCGCCGACGACGTTCGGATGATCATCCGGCAGCACGGCTTTGCCGAGCAGGGCCTTGGCGACGGGTGCGGCGAGCAGATCGGCGGTGCTCTCGAGTTCCGCCTTGGCATGCAGCGCGCCGCGTCCTGCGAGGATCGCCACTTTCGAGGCGGTGTTGAGAATGTCGGCCGCGAGATCGAGCTGGGCCTCGTCTGGTTGTTTGCTTCCTTCGAACCACCGGTCCGGCGTGTGCTTCGGCAGGTTGCGCATTGAGCGCTTCGCCGCTGTCTGCTCCTGGACATCGCTTGCTATCGACAGATGGGAAACGCCGCGTCCGGCAAGCGCGGAGCGGCAGGCCAGGCCGGCAACGCTTTCCATATGCGCCGCGTCGGCGACGTGGACGTTAAAGACGGTGACGTCGTTGAAGACACGGGTCAGATCGACATCCTGCTGTGTGAAGGTCTCGATCAGATCATGGAACTGCATGCCGGTTATGGCCAGAACCGGCGCTTGATCGAGCTTTGCGTCGTAGAGGCCGGTGAGCAGGTGGGTGCCGCCCGGTCCGGAGGTGGCGAGACAGACACCGAGCTTGCCGGTCCATTTTGCATAGGCCGTCGCCATGAACGCCGCCGATTCCTCGTGCCGCACCTGAACAAAACGGATCTTGTCCTGTCTGGTGCGCAGCGCCTCCATGATCCCGTTGATGCCATCTCCCGGCAGGCCGAAGATCACGCGCACATCCCATGCGATCAGCGTGTCGACAAGTATCTCGGCGGTGTTGGGCATCGTAGCCTCCTCTGGTGTTGATGTGCTTGGCTTGGCCGGCGTTGCGGCGAACGGCACCTCGCTTCCAGCCGTTCGAACGCGCGGGCGTGGACATCTCGCGACCAGTGGCCGAACGGCGGACGGGCCGGGTTGTTCCATCGAAGCGGCAAAGCTGCCGCGCGAAAGCGCGGAACCGACATGGCATTTCGATGCAGCTTTCGCGAGGCAGTCCGGGGGAGTCCGATACCCGCAGTCGACAAAGCGCTTATTCGACGCCGTTCGGAACGATCCAGCCGCCTTGCCATTACCACCACCATTACCACCATGAGAAAAGGCCCGGGTCCGAACACCTTGAGGAAGCGATGACCGGACGCCGAACCCATGAGCAGCAAATCCGCATCATCGAAGAACGGGAGAACACCAAGAATGCCGGCAAGGATTTTGATGCGAAGGCAGACCTGAAGCGGTCGGCCGCGGAACGAGAAGCGTTGCGCAAGGGATCGGATATCAGGACCGACACATCTGACCTGGTCGATCCCGACGATCGCAATCCTTCGCGGCAAAAATCAGGAGAGCGTCCACAATTAGAACCGTGCCGACGAATAAGCACGGTTCCTTGCAGATCACTGGATATAGATGGAGCGTGAAAGCAGCGATCGGCGATCGGGCCGGAACCTTACCCGAACGGCATTCGTTCTTCGGTCGACGACTGCTCGTTCGCGCCGGTTGATACTGGCGCCACCCCACCGTCGCGAGCCGAGAGCCGGCCTCGCGCCGGCAATCCAGCGACCGCCGATAGATCCGTTCGCGATGCCGGATACAAATGAAATCAAAGCAAACGAAAGCGAGAGCCGGCAGCAGCTCCTGCAGATGATGACGACGGAACATTTCGTGCTGGAGACCGCCAGGGCCGCCACCATCCAGGAGGCCAACCAGCGCGCCAACCTGTTCTTGACGTCGGTGTCGAGCACCACGATCGCTCTCGCGTTCGTGGCGCAGGTGACCAGGATGGGGCTGCCCTTCGTCCTGTTCAGCCTGACCATGCTGCCTTACCTCTATTTCATCGGACTGGTGACCTTCGTCAGGGCCGTGCAGGTGGGCATCGAAGATATGGTCCATGCCCGTGGCATGGCGCGCATCCGGCACTACTACACGGAGATCACTCCCTCGATGGCGCGATATCTGGTTCACTCCACCCACGACGTCTGGCCTTGTTGGCCGATGTCGGCCTCAGGCCCAGACCCTGGCAGGCCTTCACCAGCACGGCGGGCATGGTGAATGTCGTCAATGGCGCAATCGCCGGCGTCTTTGCCGGCGTCATGACCAAGGCAGTCATCGGGTCGACGCTCGGTCTCGCCGTGGTTGCCGGCATTCTCGCCTTTGCGGTGAGCAATTGGTGCCTGTGGCAATATCATTCGCGCAGCTGGGCAGGCGCGGAGCACAAGTTGAAGGTGCTGTTCCCGAGCGGGCCGGATCGTAGTGGCGCTGCTGTGCAACGATCCGAGGGAAGCATCGGAAAAGATGGTGAGCCAGAGGCAGGAAGGGGAACGCAATGACCGATCAGCCGGGGGTCCGCGGAATCTCGGCCACCTGTCGAAAGTAGCCGCTCTCCACCACGTTGAGCGCCGTCACGGCGGCCAAATTATCGCCCTTCTCGTCCCATTCGACCGGATCGCCATGGGCGATGCCTTTGAAGCGGAGTTTGCGCATTGCCGCCGTGACGTCGCGCCGGCTGGGATACCGCTTGGCTTCATCGGCGGCAGCCTTGATGGCCGCGATCAGGACGCGGGCTGAGTTGTAGGAATACACGGCGTAATTTCCAATCGGTCCAAAACGTGCCGCATAGCGCTCGGCGAAATTGCTGGAACCAGGCACCCTGCCCAGTTCCGGCGTGGCGGAGAGTACGAGCACGCCTTCCGCAGTGGTCGCGGCCTCTCCAGCGGGCTCGAGAAAGTTCGTCATGTCCCAGCAGCCGTCGCCTGTGGCAAAGAACTGGCCGAAGCCGGTGTAACGCAGAGCCCTCAAGATAGAGACCGACAAGGATCCCACACCCAAGACCACGACGGGTGGCGATCAGCCTCGAACGCCGCCGGCGCGCGGCTCTCCTCCAGCGCTGCTACTTCAAAGGTGGCGATCGTCTTCGGTGGGGCAGGGTTGCCTTGGCCAAGGGAGGAAAGCCAAAAGGCGCGCGCTTGCCGCAACCGACATGCTCGTAGACCCGCTCGAAGGCCTACGCACGCGGGCCGAGGACGAATATCGCCAGCAGCACAATAAAAAGCACGGTGGCGATCACGACACCCCACTTGAGGACTTTTCTGGTGCCGCGCTGTTCATCGTCGCGAGATAAATTCTCCGCCATCGCAGAATTCCTACCGGTGAACTTCGATCAATCGAAACGTGGAGCGTCTAGTCCGGTTCCCCTGCCGCGTGCAAATGCCATCGCCGTGCTCTTGGTGTTCCAAGCAAAACCAAGGCGATGGCTGTTTCGTCTGGCAAAGCGCACGCTTCACGCCGCGTCAAACTCGCAGACGTGATGACGCACGCGGGACCGCTGTTCCTTCGGCAAGTCACCTCGGTTCATCGCTCATGGCGACAAGATTCCACAGCACGACCCGATCGACGCCCGCTGCTCATGGCCCGGTCGGGAGTGTCTATGCATGTCACCGGATTCCCCAAAAAAGCTCTAAAGCCTTAATTTGGTCCTCAGCGCATCGATGCGCTTGGAAGCCTCAGCCTTACTGAGGTCCTCGGCAAAACTTTGTTCGTCGCCCGCCTGCTCACAAAGCGTCTTCAGGTAGGAAGCTTGGGCCGGCGTCATCGGGTCGTCACCGCTAGTCCATTCATCAGGGGCCTTATTGATGCTTTCGCTTTTGGCGCGGTCCGAAGGTTGCATGGCGCTCTCCTCACGTCAGAATGACGAAACGCATTTTGATCTGCTTTTGTTCCTGCGCACGGCAGCCCGGACGCGGGATAAGGAGGGCGTTGGTCAGGCCTTCGAAAGCGGACGGTTGCCGAAGGACCAGAGGCTTCCCGCTGCCAGGACCGCCACTATGACGCCTACGATCACATGCGCCCACATGGCCGCTGCCACGGCCGAAAAACCGAGGACCCAAGGCGAGACCAATGTGCACAGCCCAACCACGATGTTTGCCCATTCCTCGTATTCGTGGAACGCAACCAGCGCACCCACGGCGATCAGGGCGATCACCGCACCGGCGATCCAGGCGTTCCAGGCCGCATAGGCTTCAGCCGCAAACCCGAGATACCAGGGCGATATTGCTAGCGCGATACCGGCGACCAAATTGACGATGTCGATCACCGGACGATTTTCAGATTTCAGCCATTTCTGCATTGTTCATCCTCCTTTCGTGACATGGTCAGTGAACCGTCCTCTGGTTGAGAACGGGCGCGGCGGCCGAGGACTGTCCGTGGTCACCGCGAAGCTTTCTTCACCTGCCGGGCCCAATCACGCGGAACCAGCCGGCCAGAAGGAAAGGCTCGACCTCGTCGGGCCGGAAGCGGTTGCCGGCGATCTCGCGCATGGCGGTTCCACTGGCATCGTCGCTTTGTCGGGCAAGGCTCGGCGCCCCGGCTGAGCGCACGCCCCGCTGCGGCGACGGCCAGCGCAAAACGGTTGGGAACGGCATTTTCACAATCGAACACGATGATCGGATCCATAGCGTCACCTCACATTGCCTTCTGCTTTTGTTCCGAGATCGAAACGGTCAGGTTCGCTGCCGTCATCCGTGGTTCCAATGCGAGCAGCGCCTGTTCCACTTCGTCGAGCCGGGTCGGACGTGCGTTTTCCGGCATTCCCTCGGATGTTGCGAGATCGACCAGATACTCATTCCACGCCCAGTTGCGCAGGACGGCGCGTTTCTCTTCGACGGTCAAAAGGGGGTCGACGACGACTTCTATCGGCGAGGCAAAAAGTGGCTCCGGGTCCGTCAATGCGGGCCGATAATGCGACACCTGCGAAACAGCGTCGTAACTGGTCTGTAGCAACGCCAACTGGAGGCGGTTCCAGACAAGATCCGCGCCGGGCTGCAGCCGCTTCTCAGCATCGGAAGGTTCGACAATGGATTTTTCGGCCGCCGGGCTTCCTTGAACCCTGTACGCGAGGCCCTGACGTTCGGCATAGTCGATGGCCGCCTGAGCCGTCGAAAAATCGAGCTCCACTTGGGTCAGGGTGTCACAGCTTCCGGTGTAACCCATCAGGGGTTCGATGACGGGTGCGATACGCCGCTCGAACACCAGCCGCCATCCTTTCGGTCGCGCACGGCCCGAGCTCATGACCGACCGGCAAGGCTTGTAGATCCGCGCGACCGCATCAGGCGGGAACTCGGATCTGCCGAATGACAGCGCTCGCCCGCAGTTGTCGTTTGCCGGGCCGAGACTTTCTACGACTAGTGTGACTTCACTTGCTTGCTTCGGCATCATTCGTCCCTCCCGTGGAGCGAAGGATGCGCCGGAGGCAGTTAGGTACCGCCTCCGGCCTGCTCTGTGCGTCAGTGGGTGATGGGGATACGCTTCACCTTCGACTGCGCATTCGGGTTCTTGGGCAGCGTCAGGGTCAGGACGCCATTGGCAAAGGACGCCTTGACCTTGTCGTCCTCGACTTCATAGCCGAGGGGGATGCGCCGCTCGAAGTGGCCGTAGAATCGCTCGGAATAGCCTTTCTCCTCGGTCTCCGACCGCTTCTCGCCACGCAGGGTCAGCATGTCCTCATCGAGCAGGACTTCAATGTCCTTCTCTTCCATGCCGGGAACCTCGGCGGTGACGCGAAGCTCATTATCCGACTCCGAGATCTCCACCTTCGGCCAGCCGCCATCGAAAGGCGAAAGCTGCCCCGCAGTAGGCAAGCGCGTCTCGAAGCTCCTCAACACGTCATCGAAGAGCCTGTTCACCTCGCGGTGAAGCGAAAGAAAGGGATCGCCACCGCTATAGATGCTCGGGGCCTGGTTGTTGTTACGGCCCCACGGGATAAGGTCACGCATATTCATCTTCGTTCACCTCCACGTTCAACCGCGCGGCACCGGACGATTGCCGGTGCCTGACGCTTCTGATTCACGATGACTTCAGGCCGCGTTCTTTTCGGCTTCGATCTGCCGCGGCGCTGCCTTTGCCGTGCTGCCGGCGATGGCGATCCGGCGCGGTTTCATCTCTTCGGGAAGCTCGCGCTTGAGATCGATGTTCAGCAGCCCATTGTCCAGGCTGGCGCCGACGACCTTCACATGGTCGGCCAGTTCGAACCGACGCTCGAAAGCGGGCACGGCAATGCCGCGATAGAGGTACTGGCCATTGTCCTCGCCAGGTTGCGACCCACTCACAACCAACAGGTTAGGCTGATGAGTGATTGTCAGCTGATCCTGCGAGAAGCCGGCGACCGCCATGGTGATGCGATAGTCGTCCTCACCAGCCTTGGCGATGTCGTAGGGCGGCCAATTGTCTGTCGCAGTGACGCGGCTCGCATTTTCCAGCATGTCGAAGACGCGGTCGAAGCCGATGCTGGACCGGAACAGGGGGGCAAAATCAAGGTTTGTCCTCATAGCCATATCCTCCTTTGAGCAACATGGTTTGCAACAAGGCCTAGGATCGCCTTGAAGCCTCCTAGGCTCTACCGGCCCCATCTGGCGACCGGCAATTAGTTATTTATAACAGGGCGTTGTGGCTTCAAGAGGGCGCATAGGAAAATTTTCAGCGAGCAGTGAAATTTCTTCGATGCCCGGTAGATTTCGGATCATAAGGCCGAAGGCTAGTGTCCATATATGAAACAAATTCGAAAACCACGCCCCAAGCGATTTTCCAGCCTTCCACCTCCAGCATTGCGCCCCTCCAAGTTGGATAATGGGAAAGCCGCGCCATTCCCGTGTACGGCTGGTAGCGGTCATTCATCGTTTGTGAGACAGTCAGGCAATCAAGCCAAGTTTGAAGGACGGCAAATGCCACTGCGACGCTATGGCGGAGCATTCGACGCCGCTGATCTGGCCCTGCTAAAGCGAGTGTTCGACCAAATATCCAAGGAGCGCTTCCTCGCCAAGAAAGACGTGGCGCAGATGGAAGCACTCGCCGAGGAAGTCGTCAACGCTTTCCAGAACGGGATCACAGATGAAGCGGACCTATTGAAGGCCCTTTCTAAGCAGCGCCGCAGAGGTCGGCGAATTTCAAACTGAGACACTACCGGCTGCGCGATGGCGGCGGTTCATGTCTGCTGAGTGCGCAGGTGCGAGCAAAGCAAGGAGGAGTGCCAGGCTGGCGCGACGTGAGCGCCGCAGCACCGTTCGTGATCGTCTCTTAGCTTCCGATCTGGCTAGCCCACCAAATTTAGTGGTGTGGGAGGTGCCGATACGGAGGCGCCGAGCATCGCCAGGTGGGAGCAGGTCAGCAGATGGCCCGAGCCGATCGCTGTCCTGCGTGGTTTCGATGGAAGGAAATTTCACGCTGGCGGGGCCCTCCGAGAGAAATGAGTTCGGCATTCGCCATTCGCTACGATTTCGCGCAACCAAGTCAGTTTGCCAGCATTATTAAGAAAAAGCACCGCAGGAAACCCATGTTGCACCATAGCATGCCTCGGGAATTTGAGATCGGTGACGAAGTGGCGCTGACCAGTACGGTGATCACGGTTCTCCCCAGCGGGCGCGCTAGAGTAAGCATCCCATCATATAACCATCCCTATGCGATCGATCCGCCACCTAAAACCCGAGCAGGAGATAAGGTCGTTCTCGTTGGGGATGTTACTCGCGTCGATCGCGAAGCCGATAAATTGACGGTGCGAATTGATTGCGGAGGCCTGATTACTGTCGACAAGGCTGCGATTACCAGGCTGAAGAAGCACCGCCGAGCTGGAGCGGGTTGAAGCTGGGCAGGGAAGTTTCTGCGCACGATGCGCTCGCCAAATTCCGCCGTGAACGGCACGTCCTGATCGGATTCCGGCAACGCACGATGGAAAGGGCAATCCCGCCGCTCGAAGCCTCGCCAATGACGGCCGATAGGTGCTTATCAGCTGTCCGCAGCATGAGCTTGAGGCCAGCAAGGGATACCACGAATCTGTTATGCCGTTCGAGCGTCGCGGCAACCGTCTACCAGTCTTGCCTGCCATACCACTCGTCAATGTCCCGGCGAACCTGATCCTTCTCCAGGCCGTAGCGCTCCTGAATGATGCCTTCAAGTTGGTCTCGTTTACCGCCGATGCGGTCTAGGTCGTCGTCCGTAAGTTTGCCCCACTGTTCCTTGACCTTGCCCTTAACCTGCTTCCAATTTCCTTCGACGCGGTCCCAATCCATGGCAGTGATCTCCTGGTTTCCGAAATGAAAACGTTATCCGGTAAGAGAAGTTCCTGCTGATTTTGAAACGCGGGCTCACATAGGTACCGCGCCGTGCTTGCCACCAGCACGATCGTTACGCGCGAAAGGCCTTTGCGATCCCTCATGACGCTGCAGAAATCCGTGCCCAAATCACTGGCTGTCGGTTTCACCGTGATCTGGCCGATATCTCAGGAAAACACCAATCGGAGGTTCCAGAGTCTTGTGGGCTTGCTGGACAAGGAGAACTTCACCGTCAAGATCGCTGCTTTCGCCGTCTGACTACATAGGTTCTTTGTTCTAGACGTCGAATGCCACGCCACGCGGCATTGTGGGTGGTTGATAAGTTGTTGAATGACCGCGCTTGGGTCGTGTCCCCGTAAGTGGTGTAGCTCGGCGGTAGCAAAAGCTGCTCGCGAGCGCGCCCTCGATGGCGCTGTAGGGAGCGAGCGGCTTTGCGGTGGTCATCGGCGCTTTCCGGTAGGGTCTGGTTGCGACACAACCTTTGACCGGAAGGACTACCGATGACCGACGACATGATGAACCTGCGCGCGCTCGTGGAGAAGACACCCGACACCGATCTGTTGCGTGAGATGATCGGCTTTGCCGCCGAGCGTCTGATGGAGATGGAGGTGGGCGCCGCGACGGGTGCTGCCTATGGCGAGAAGAGCCCACTTCGGACGGCCCAGCGCAACGGTACCGCGACCGGGACTGGGAGACTCGCGCCGGCACGGTCGAGCTGCGCATCCCGAAGCTGAGGAAGGGCTCCTACTTCCCGGGCTTTCTCGAACCGAGACGCATGGCCGAGAAGGCGCTGACCGCAGTGATCCAGGAAGCCTATATACAGGGCATCTCGACACGCTCGGTCGACGACCTGGTCAAGGCGATGGGCATGAGCGGCATCTCCGAGAGCCAGGTCTCTCGGCTGTGCGAGGAGATCGACGGCAAGGTGAAGGCCTTCCTCGACCGGCCGATCGAAGGCGACTGGCCATACCTGTGGATCGATGCGACCTACCTGAAGGTGCGCCGTGGCGGCCGCATCGTCTGCGTCGCCGTCATCATCGCCGTCGGCGTCAACGCGGACGGCCGGCGCGAGGTGCTTGGCATGGAGATCGGCACCTCGGAGGCCGAGCCGATCTGGACGGAGTTCCTGCGCAAGCTGACCCGTCGCGGCCTGCGCGGCGTCAAGCTCGTCGTCTCCGATGCGCACGAAGGCCTCAAGGCGGCCGTCACCAAGGTGCTCAGCGCGACATGGCAGAGGTGCCGCGTCCACTTCATCAGGAACGTGCTGGCCCATGCCGGCAAGAGCGGCCGCAGGGTCGTCTCAGCCTTCATCGGCACCGCTTTCGCCCAGGAGACGCCCGAGGCCGCGTCCGTACAATGGCGCACCGTCGCCGACCAGATCCGGCCGAAGGTGCCGAAATTGGCGACAATCATGGACGACGCCGAGCCCGACGTGCTGGCCTACATGACCTTCCCTAAGGAACATCGCGCCAAGCTCCACTCGACGAATCCGATCGAGCGTCTCAACGGCGAGATCAAGCGGCGCACCGAGGTCGTCGGAATCTTCGCGAACGACGATGCGATCGTGCGCCTCGTCGGCGCCCTGCTGCTCGAACAGAACGATGAATGGGCCGTCCAGCGCGCAAGATACATGACACCGGAAACGATGTCGCAAATGAGCGATGATCCTCTGATCAGCTTGCCAGCCGTGGCGCGCTGATCAGCCCGGCCAATGCCGGAGAGCACGGCGACCAAAGCCGTCAGCTACACCACTCCCAGGGACACGATCCGCGCTTGCGTCAAGAGAGGCTCTCCTTGGCCGCAAGCTTATGCGGGTAGCGGTGCGAAGGCGGTTTTGATTCATAGGAGCGTTTTGTGTGCTCTTTCGAACCGCGCCGGATATCGAACCCCGCCCTTGCGGGTTCAGGAATCCCGGCTCGGAAAGCCGGGCGTCCAATCGTCCTGTGCCGAGAAGCCGCTCACGCGGGGTCGCGTGCTTTGCGGCGCCGGTCCAGGCGAGCGACTGCGGATTTGCCTGTGGTCGTGGAAACAATGGTTGGAACAGAAGAGGCATTCGCCAGTTTGCTGGCATGCAGTCGGTGTTCGAACAAATTGCGCGGTCGCTGAAAAAGCGG
>NZ_JAMYOR010000058.1:0-43615 GCF_040319965.1 Mesorhizobium sp. M0830
ACCGTCGTCTCTGAGCTCCACCCCCGACCCTGTGCAGTTCCAGCCAATCCGACTGCTTTGCACACTCGCGCCAAGCAGTTGTTCCCTCTCGCCTTCAGCCTTGACAGGGAACATGAGAGACTACGACTAGCGTTGGCCGGCCGCATGTTGGAGACGTGCGATCAAATCCCGGTTGCGGCAATAGTCGGGTGGATCATCGGCTTGCTGGTGTTCGTCGAGCCAAATTGCGCATTCGTCCTGGTGGCCGCAGGAGCGGCAGCGGTCCGCCGCTCGGTGGACGACGGCTTCATGGTCCGACACGATTTTCAATTGCCTGTCGACGCCAAGCTTGCGCATCATGCGATCCATCAACGCGGTCCTTGCGTCAACCGAGACTAGGTAGTCGAGAAAGTTCATGTCGGTTGCTCCTCCTTCTTTGCGATCATCGCATGCTGGCGGCAGACGACATTGATCTCGGTCAACAGGCGGAGCCGCTGCCAAGCCGAGGGCAGTCAAAGGATGGAGCGACCTCAATATGAGGACGTTCATTATCCAAGCCATCCGGCAGTGGGCATCGAACCGTCAATACGACATGAAACGGCTGATGCTGCTGTCTTCGATCAATGTGCGTGTGATGCCGCCGAACGCCCATTCCCGGAGGCGGCTGTGGCCATAGGCGCCGGAGACGATCAGGTCGGCATGGATCGACCGCGCGAACGCCAGCAGCCGGTCGCCGTCGGCGTCGCCGGCGATCAGTTCGGTTCGCGCCAAAATGCCGTGATGTTCCAGAAAAACGGCGACATCGGCGAGGCTGTCGCGAATGCTTTTGTCATGGTCCGTATCGATCGTGGCGACCACGACTTCGTTGGCCTTGGCCAGGAAAGGCAAGGCATCTGCTATCGCGCGTCGGGCCTCCCTGGCGTCCTTCCAGGCAATAAGCACGGTTTTTGCCACGAGATGGTCGACATTACTCGCAGCAACCAGGACCGGTCGACCGGCACCGAGCACCAGGCTACCGACATCGACTGCGCGAAAGATATTGTCCGCCTTCTCGCTGCCGGTAACGACAAGATCCGCGCCTCGCGCGGAGACACTCAGGAAGCGAGTCGGGCTGCAAATAGCTTGCACCCATTCGCTGAACATCGAAGCAGGAACCAGCCTCTCGAACTCGGCCCGCAGTTCGGCAAGTCGCTTTTCGATTTCCGTCCG
Source organism: Mesorhizobium sp. M0830 (assembly GCF_040319965.1). Classification (NCBI taxonomy): domain Bacteria; kingdom Pseudomonadati; phylum Pseudomonadota; class Alphaproteobacteria; order Hyphomicrobiales; family Phyllobacteriaceae; genus Mesorhizobium; species Mesorhizobium sp. M0830. Next base: position 1,189 of record NZ_JAMYOR010000058.1, read on the forward strand.
CTGGACCTGCATGATCTCGCCTTCGTAGACCATGCCGTCCCCTGTCGCGACCAACGGCGGGACATCTGCAGCCGCCAGGCCAATGAGGCGGGCTCCAAACCGCTCCGCTAGCTCGATTCCGACCTTCACGATGGATACGGGAGGCGCATCGACGGCAAGATTCACGACAATTGACTTGTAGCACATCGCACGGGCCTTTCGCTGAACGACGGAATGCACGATGAATGCATTTGCTGGCACCCGATGCTTTGATGCGCGTCAAAGGGCCTAAGCGCATCCGTATCCGAGAACGTCGGCCCCGATCCGTTTTGCGTGCGCGGCGAGAAGTGGTAGTTAGCCCTTCTCGCAGGCGTGTCGAATCCAAGGATTTCAGGTGAGCCAAGACGAAGCGCCTATTTTGTCGGCCGGCGGGACGATGCTGAAGTCGGTCTTGTCCCAAATGTTCGAACAGGCCCCGGGCTTCATGGCTATCATGCGTGAGCCGGATCATGTCTTTGAACTGACGAATACCGCCTATCAACGGCTCATCGGCGACAGGCAAGTGATTGGGAAATCGCTGCGCGAAGCCCTTCCCGAACTCGAAGGCCAAGGGTTCTTGGAACAGCTGGACCATGTCTACAGGACCGGAGGGCCATACAGGGGCCAAGGCATCAAGGTCGGTCTTCGCAACAGGGACGACCAGCCGCTTGAGGAGCGTATCCTCGATTTCGTCTATCAGCCGATCAAGGCCGACGATGGCCGCGTCACGGCCATCTTTGTCCAAGGCACTGATGTCAGTGAGCTTTCCTTCGCAAATGCAGCCCTTCAGCTGCGCGAAGATCATTTGCGTTCGATCCTGGCGACGGTGCCCGATGCAATGGTGGTTATCGATGAACTGGGCAGCATTCAATCGTTCAGCACAGCTGCGGAAGCGCTGTTCGGTTATCAGGCCAGCGAAGCCATTGGGCGAAACGTCAACATACTGATGCCGTCGCCCTACCGCGACGAGCACGACGCCTATGTGCTTCGCTACCTGACGACCGGTGAGCGCCGGATCATCGGGCTAGGCCGCACGGTCACCGGAATGCGGAAGGACGGTTCGATCTTTCCAATGGAGCTTTCCGTTGGCGAGATGCATCCCGGAACCGGGCGCTTCTTTACCGGCTTCTGCCGTGACCTGACCGAGCGCCACAGGGCGGAAGCGCGAATACAGGACCAGCAGCTGGAACTGCTCCACATGGCCCGGTTCACCGCGCTAGGCGAAATGGCCTCGACGCTTGCCCATGAGATAAACCAGCCGCTCACGGCGATCACAAACTACCTCAAAGGCAGCCGCCGGCTTCTTGAGAAGAGCACGGAAGAGAACGCACCGATGCTGAGAGAGGCCGTCGAGAACGCGGCTGAGCAAGCTTTGCGGGCTGGAGAGGTCATTCGTCATCTTCGCGATTTCGTCGCCAGGGGCGAAAGCGAGCGTCAGGTCGAACGCTTGCCGATGCTGATCGAGGAAGCCTCCTCACTGGCTTTGGTGGGCGCGAGGGAAATAGACGTGCGCGTCAGCTACCAGCTTGATCCGGAGGCCGAACTGGTTTTGACTGATCGCATCCAAATTCAGCAGGTGCTGCTTAACCTGATACGCAACGCCGTGGAGGCCATGCAAGGCGCGCCGCGCCGCGAGTTGAAAGTCACAACTGTCGCCCGGGACGATGGCATGGCGGAGGTAAGCGTGATCGACACCGGCCCCGGCCTCGCGCCGGAGGTCTCCGCACAGCTTTTCCAGCCATTTGTCACCACAAAGAAGCAGGGCATGGGCGTCGGGCTCTCGATTTGCCGTACCATCGTCGAATCGCACGGAGGTCACATCTGGACCGAGCCAATGCCGGCTGGAGGGACCGCTTTCCGGTTCACGTTGCGCATTGTGGAGAAGGAGGAGGTCACAAATGTCGGTTAGTGATCTGGTGCACGTGGTTGACGACGATGTGGACGTGCGCAAATCGCTTGGCTTTCTTCTGGCGACAGCCGACTTTGCCGTGCGGCTGCACGAATCGGCGACAGCTTTTCTGGCTACCGCGACGGGCAATCCCGACGGTTGCATCGTCACCGACGTGCGCATGCCGGGCATCGACGGAATCGAGTTCCTGCGGCAGCTCCGAACCCGCGGACACATGCTTCCGGTCATCGTGATGACGGGCCATGCTGATGTGGCGCTCGCCGTTCAGGCAATGAAGGAGGGGGCGTCCGATTTCATCGAAAAACCTTTCGACGACGATATTCTGATAAGTGCGATCCGTTCCGCTTTGGATAAGCGCAATCAGGCGAACACTACGCACCCACAATCCACGGAAATCAACGGCCGTTTATCGACGCTGTCGGAACGAGAGCGACAAGTGCTGGATGGACTTGTCTCAGGTCTTCCAAACAAGACGATCGCTTATGACCTCGGAATCAGCCCACGTACGGTCGAGATCCATCGCGCCAATGTCATGAGCAAGATGAGCGCGAGCAGCCTGTCGCACCTCGTGCGCATGGCACTGATCGTAGAACCCAAATCCTAGGAACCATCCTCAAAGGAGTTGTCGTCGAGAGCCGGCACACTGTGAGACCCCCAGTCGCGCCAGTGAGTCGGGCGGATGTCTACCCATGCGCCGGTGGCGGCGTTCCTCCAGCCTTCCCGCTCCTTCATGCAGGGAAACACGAGCGCATGCTCGCCATCCTCGTCGAAGACGGCCAGTGTGAGGTTGCGCCCAAACGGAGCGGTGAGGATCGGTTTCCACATCTCCAGATGATTCTCCAGAAGCGCCAGCCCGCGCCTTGATCTGAATCATTTTCCGCAATTGCCAAATGCGCGAATGTGGACTTTGCCAGCCATGAGCCGGGCGGAAGCACCCGGATGGTGATGGTTCAAAGCGGCGCAAACAACACCTTGGGATGGCCGCGAAATAGGAGACGGCACCGATGCTGATCCAAACTCTTTCCACCCTGGAAAGTACGAGATTGCTGACGGCCAATCGGGTCGGACGGCTCGCATGCGCAAAGAACGGGCAGCCTTACGTCGTGCCCCTCTACTACGCACATGCGGATAATCACCTCTACGCATTTTCAATGCCGGGCAAGAAGATCGAATGGATGCGAGCCAATCCGCTGGTATCCGTCCAGGTCGACGAGCGCGGCAAAGGGCGTGGATGGAGAAGCGTCGTAGTCGATGGCCGCTATGAGGAATTGCCGGACCGGGTTGGCCACAAGATCGAGCGCGACCATGCATGGTCAGTGCTGAGCAAACACGCCGACTGGTGGGAGCCTGGTGCGCTCAAGCCGGTCGTGCCTCCTGTGTCGGACAGCACCCCACATGTGTTTTTTCGCATCCTGATCGAGCAGGTGTCGGGTCGCGAGGCAAGTGAATAGCTGAACGACCACCCCGACCACAGATGGGACGGCTGGGCCGACGGAACCCGTTGTCGTAGGTACTTCCCCGTAAGGATGATGATGCGAGCCACCTACCGCCGCAGCGCGTGCACGCTTGCCTTGTCCTCGCCGGCCGCCGGCAATGCCATGTCATCATCGAGAAGGCGTGTTATGCGGGCAAAGCCTGTGAAGGCTTTCCGAGCTTCCTCGGCCGTCATCTGGCCCGACAGGGCGGCCGAGCAGCAATTCAGCGCGCACTGATAAACCGGACCGCGCCGTCCCGTCGGCCATTTCCGCAAGAACGCCATGGCCTCGGCAACACTATCAATTTCTTCAGTAGGGTGCCCCTGCCCGCGCGAGATCCGCACGGGCGAAATGAAATGCAGGTCGTTCATCGTTTCCTCCCCGTCGATCGCGATGCGCTCAATCGAACCCAATGAAACGCGCCATTCGACAGCCGGTTCCACGCAATCCGAGATTTCTTTTTAGGAGATCGGAATTTCGAATCATCGGCCCGGCAGATCCAGAGGCGGCCCACCATGGAGTGCCGTCGATAATCGCAGTTCTCATTGAATATCTTTAAGGCCAAAGCCGACAAATAGATTGCTTGTCGGTTCCCCTGCGTCAGGCTTACCCTGCACCGCCAACGCGTGAGGGCGCGTGCTGCAAAAGGGGACCATTGCAATGACAATACAGGGTGCTTCACCTGATCTGTACAACGACGACCTGGCGCCTGCCAAAACTCGAAACTGGGGACCATTCTCGATCTTCAACGTCTGGACATCGGACGTTCACAGCCTCTGGGGCTACTATCTCGCCGCCAGCCTTTTTCTATTCTGTGGCGGGTTCGTCAATTTCCTCATCGCCATCGGCATCGGTTCACTGATCATCTACGCGCTGATGAACATGGTCGGCTACGCCGGCGTGAAGACAGGCGTGCCCTACCCCGTGCTTGCGCGTGCCTCTTTCGGCATCTGGGGCGCCAACATACCGGCGCTGGTGCGCGCCGTGGTCGCCTGCTTCTGGTACGGCGCACAGACCGCCGCCGCCTCAGGCGCGATCGTGGCACTTTTGATCCGCTCGCAATGGTTTGCCGATTTCAACGCCAACACGCATCTCCTCGGCCATACCGGCCTGGAGGTGATCTGCTTCGTGGTCATCTGGGCGCTGCAATTGCTGATCATCCAGAACGGCATGGAAACGGTGCGCCGCTTCCAGGATTGGGCAGGACCGGCAGTCTGGGTGATGATGCTGATCCTGGCGATCTACCTCTGCGTCAAATCCGGGAGATTTGCCTTCACCAGCGATATCCCTATGGACGTGCTGCTGGACAAGACCAAGGACGCGGGCGTACCGGGCACGCCGGGATCATGGACGTCGCTGTTTGCGGTGGCGGCGATCTGGGTCACCTACTTTTCCGCGCTTTATCTCAATTTCTGCGATTTCGCCCGTTACGCGCCGGACAAGGCATCGCTGCGCAAGGGCAACATCTGGGGCCTGCCGATAAACCTGATCCTGTTTTCCCTGGTCGCCGGTGTCACCACCATTGCCGCCTTTGACGTCTATGGCGAAGTGCTGCTGCATCCCGACCAGATCTCGGCGAAGTTCGACAGCTGGTTCCTGGCAGCGCTCGCGGCCTTGACCTTTGCCGTGGCAACCCTCGGCATCAACGTGGTGGCAAACTTCGTCTCGCCGGCCTTCGACTTCTCCAACGTCTTTCCCAGGCAGATCGACTTCAAAAAGGGCGGCTATATCGCGGCCGTCATCGCGCTCGTGCTCTATCCCTTCGCACCGTGGGAAGGCAGTGCCGCTTCCTTTGTCAACGTCATCGGTGCGACGATGGGGCCGATCTTCGGCGTGATGATGGTCGACTACTATCTGATCCGGAAGGGTGAGGTCGATGTCGAGGCACTCTATCGCGAGGACGGCGAGTTCCGATTCCAGGGCGGCTGGCATGTCAATGCCTTCATCGCCGCCGGTATCGGTGCCATCTTCTCGTCGATCCTGCCGAACTTCACCAACTGGCTGCCGTCGTGGTGGGGCGTCTATGGCTGGTTCTTCGGCGTGGCGATCGCCGGCATCATCTACTACGTGCTGCGCACCGCCGCTTTGGGCGCTGGCGCCAAGACGGCAAAGGCTTGAAAATGAGGCAGTAGGCAGTAGGTGCAAGGGAGTAGAGAACCGCTTCCCTACTGCCTACTGCCTACTGCTTACTGCCTACTGCCCACCATCTCGGCCAGTTTGCGCACCGTGTTCCAGTTGCGGGATGTACCGACGCCCAGGCGCTTGTGGCTGGTTGCCGTCAGAAGCCGTGAACTGGCGCGCGAGAAGACAATCCAGATATCGCCACCGACGGCGTGCATCTTTTCGTCCTTGCCGACATAAGAGCCGAGCGCCGTGACGGCTTCGTCCGGCACCGGTTGGCGCATCACGCGCACCGTCACCTGATCCGCGGTCGCATTCGATTCGTCCGGAAACGGATTGCTGGCGGCAAGCTTCAGCCAGTCCTCGGCACTCCGCACGATGATGTCGATATGGCGGCCGAAGATCTTTTCGAAGGCTGCTTCCAACCGCCGTTCCAGATCGGCGATATCCGTCGCCGGCGCCTCGAAGACCAGGTTGCCTGTCGCCACCAGCGTGCGCGGGTTCTTCAGCCCGAGCTCTTCGGCCATCGCCTTGAGGTCGGCCATGGCGACCCGTCGCCCCTCGCCCAGGACGATGCTGTAAAGCAGCGCGACGTAGGTCTGCATTGTCCGACCGGCCTAAAGCATGATGCCGAAAAGTGTGAAGTGGTTTTCGGACGACATCATGCTCATCTCTTTGACTTGGAGCTACACCAGCCGGCTCTGCTCCACCGCCGCCTCGATGAAGCTGGCGAACAGCGGATGCGGGTCGAGCGGCCGGCTTTTCAGTTCCGGGTGATATTGCACGCCAATGAACCAGGGATGATCGGGGTACTCGACCGTTTCCGGCAGCACGCCGTCGGGCGACATACCGGCGAAGACCAGGCCGCAATCCTCGAGCCGCTCCTTGTAGTCGACATTGACCTCGTAGCGGTGGCGGTGGCGCTCGGAAATCTGTGTGTCGCCATAGATCTCGGCGATCTTCGAGCCCTTGGCGAGCTCTGCCTGATAGGCTCCGAGCCGCATCGTACCGCCGAGGTCGCCGGTCTCGCGGCGCTTCTCCAGCATGTTGCCTTTCAGCCATTCGGTCATCAGGCCGACGACCGGCTCCTTGGTCGGGCCAAACTCGGTCGATGACGCATGCTCGACGCCGGCCAGCGACCGCGCTGCCTCGATGCAGGCCATCTGCATGCCGAAGCAGATGCCGAAATACGGCACTTTTCGCTCACGCGCGAACTTCGCCGCCAGGATCTTCCCTTCCGCGCCGCGCTCGCCAAAGCCACCGGGAACCAGGATGCCATGCACCTTTTCCAGCCAGGGCGTCGGATCCTCCTTTTCGAAGATCTCCGATTCGATCCAGTCGAGCTTGACCTTGACGTGGTTGGCCAGGCCGCCATGCGACAGCGCCTCGATCAGAGATTTGTAGGCATCCTTGAGCCCGGTATATTTGCCGACCACGGCAATGGTGACTTCGCCTTCCGGATTGTGGATGCGGTTGGACACCGCTTGCCAGGGCTCCATGCGCGGCTTCGGCGCCGGATCGATGCCGAAGGCGGCCAACACTTCCGAATCGAGCCCTTCCTTGTGGTAGGCCATCGGCACGTCGTAGATATGCGGCACGTCGAGCGCCTGGATCACCGCACTCTCGCGCACGTTACAAAACAGCGACAGTTTTCTGCGCTCTTCCTTGGGAATAGCGCGGTCGGCGCGGACCAGCAGGATGTCGGGCGCGATGCCGATGCCGCGCAGTTCCTTGACCGAATGCTGGGTCGGCTTGGTCTTCAGCTCACCGGCCGTCGGGATGTAGGGCATCAGCGTCAGATGGACGTAGACGGCATTGTTGCGCGGCAGGTCGTTGCCGAGCTGGCGTATGGCTTCCAGAAATGGCATCGCCTCGATGTCGCCGACCGTGCCGCCGATCTCGCACAACACGAAATCATAGTCGTCATTGCCGTTGAGGACGAAATTCTTGATCTCGTCGGTAACGTGCGGGATGACCTGCACGGTGGCGCCGAGATAATCGCCGCGGCGCTCGCGCTCGATGATGTTCTTGTAGATGCGGCCGGTGGTGATGTTGTCCTGCTGATTGGCGGAACGCCCAGTGAAGCGCTCGTAATGGCCGAGATCGAGATCGGTCTCGGCGCCATCATCGGTAACGAAAACCTCGCCATGCTGGTACGGCGACATCGTGCCCGGATCGACATTGAGGTAGGGATCGAGTTTTTTGATGCGTGCGCGATAGCCTCGCGCCTGCAAGAGAGCCCCAAGGGCCGCTGCGGCTATGCCTTTTCCAAGTGAGGAAACCACGCCGCCTGTGATGAATACATATCGCGCCATGGGAGTCATCGCTTAACGCGGCCGGATTGATTCCGCCAGAGAAAAAACCACCGCGAAGGTTTTTTCCCAAGAAGGCGCTTGGACGATAGGCAAGGCAAAAGAAAAGGGCCGGCTGAGCCGGCCCTTTGGCAGGATGACGAAAACGTCAGATGATGACGACCTTGGTGCCTACCCTGACGCGGCTGTAGAGGTCCATGACGTGCTCGTTGATCATGCGGAAGCAGCCATTCGAGGCGCTGGTTCCGATCGACTGCGGCGCGATGGTGCCGTGGATGCGCAGATGCGTGTCCTTCTTGCCGTCATAGAGATAGATGGCGCGGGCACCGAGCGGGTTTTGGCCACCGCCGGGCATGCCGTCCTTGTACTGGCCGTAATGCTTCGGCTCGCGCTTCTGCATGTCCAGCGTCGGGATCCAGCGCGGCCATTCCTGCTTGTCGCCGACCGCCACCGTGCCTTTGTACTGCAGGCCTTCGCGGCCGACCGCAATGGCGTAGCGGCGAGCGGTCGAAGATGATTCGACGAGGTAAAGCCGCCGCGCGCTGGTGTCGATGACGATGGTGCCGGCGTCATAGCCGGTGAATTCCACGTCCTGCGGCACGAATTCCGGCTTCACCTTGAACTGCTTCTTGGCTTCCTTCTTGGCGAGGGCCTGATCGAGAGCCCGCGTCTCGGGAAGATAGCTCATCGACGAGCCGGATGAGGTACCGCCGAAAAGACCGGCGAACAGACCGCCGCCGCTTGGCCGCTTCTGGCCGACGACCTCGCTGCGCAGCTCGCCATTGTTGCCGGTCAAGGCGACATTCATCGCCTCTGCCGGAAGCGGCTCGGCCGACTGGATCGGCGCGATTGGCTCGATGATCTTTACAGCCTGCGTCTTGGCCGGCTTGGCGTCAGCCACTTCGGTAGCCGGCGCGCTCTTGCCCTTCTTGGCCAGGAACGCCTGCCGTTCAGCGTCGGCCCTGGCCTTGGCCGCCTCGCGCATCGCCAGCTTCCTGGCTTCGAGAGCCTTGGCTTTGGCGGCTTCCTTGTCGGCAACGATCTTGGCCTCGATCTTCTTGATCTGGGCGAGATCGTCCGGCGTCGGATTTTTCTTCTTCTTGAGAAGCTTCAACTGCGACGCGTCACTCTTGACGGCGACATTGATGGCGCCGGTTTTCTCAACGGAAGGTGCGGCCATATTTGCCGGCGCGCCGGCGAAGGCTGGGGAACTCATGCCGAGTGCGGCGCAAAGTCCCAGGAAAATGAAGCTGCGAAGCTGCATGGCGAAGATCCGATCGTTCTATGCTTGTTGCCCACGGCGTCGCCCAGCGCCCCCAAGGCGCCGGAAATGCCGCGCGCAATCTATAGTCGAATAAACGCGAACGCCTCAAGCGCGAGGCCGCGCCTCACCACGTCGAATCTTCGTGATTGTGCTGCATTTGCCGCGACTGTGTTCAATCGACAACAGGCCGCGGCTGCAGAGCCTGGAGATTACTGGTTCGGAACCTGCGGGGCCGCCGGAGCGGTGCCATTGGTCGAAGACGGTTTCGAGCCGGCGGCAGGCGCCGTGCCCGCCGGAGCTGCGGCGTCGTTGCCGGACGGCGGCGTCGGCGTGGCGTTGCCGGCGGGCGCCGGTGTGGTCGTGCCTGGCAATTGGTTGAGGACACCCTTGCCGGCACCATCCGATGTCGCGGGCACGCGGTCGAGGATGTCGATCGGCTTCTCGCCATAGCGGGCGACGATCGACAGTGTCAGCGACGTGGCAAAGAAGGCCGCCGCCAGGATCGCCGTCGCACGCGTCAGCGCATTGGCGGCACCGCGCGCGGTCATGAAGCCGGATCCGCCACCGATGCCAAGGCCGCCGCCTTCGGAACGCTGCAGCAGCACCACCCCGACGAGGGCGAGCACGACCATGAGATGGATGACGATCAGTACGGTTTCCATAGTTTATCCTGGCAAAGCCTTGCCCGGTCGCGGACACGACCGGTGAATTGGAGGCGGCTCAATACAATGCTTTGATGGCATTTCCAAGCCCGTGGCCGGAATATGGGAAGCAATGCCTTCTTTGCAACGATTTCCAGCGCCGGGAGCCCCGTCCGGCGTGGCGAACATGTTCAAGCGATGTTGCGATAAGCCTCGGCGATGGCAAGAAAATCCGCGGCCTTCAGGCTGGCGCCACCGACCAGCGCGCCGTCGACATTCCTGACGCCGAGCAGTTCGACTGCATTTGAGGGCTTGACCGAGCCGCCATAGAGGATGCGCACCTTTGCCGCAACGCCGCCGAGTTTTTCCGCCAGCTTTTCGCGGATATGTGCGTGTGCTTCGGCCACATCGGCCGCGGTCGGCGTCAGGCCGGTACCGATCGCCCATACGGGCTCATAAGCAATGATGGTGTTGGACGGGGTGGCGCTTGGCGGCACCGATCCGTCGACCTGACGCGACAGCACGTCGAGAGTCGCGCCCGCTTCACGCTGCTGCTGGGTCTCGCCAATGCAGATGATGGCCACGAGCCCGGCACGCCAGGCGGCGGAGGCCTTGGCTTGTACCGTCGCGTCATCCTCGCCGCGCTGCTCACGGCACTCGGAATGGCCGACGATGACATGGCTGGCGCCCGCATCCTTGAGCATTTCCGCCGAAATGCAGCCGGTGTAGGCGCCGCTCTCCCTGCTGTGGCAATCTTCACCGCCGGCATGCACCGGCGTGCGCGACAAGATCTCCGCGGCATGGGCTAGCAATGTCGCGGGAACGCAGACCAGCGCTTCGGTCTCCGCATCGAGCCCACTCAGGAAACCGTTGCCGATCATTCTGAGTTCGTTGAGCGAGGCACTGGTGCCGTTCATTTTCCAGTTGCCGGCGACAAGCGGGCGAATTCCTGGCGTCATGGTTTGCTTCTCCGGGCGATATCGGGCTCTGGCCCTCACTACCAAAATCAGCCCACAAAGCAATCGACAGTGGACCGGAAGGGCGCTATTGCGCTTGGTTCAGACTCGGCGCATGCGAAATTGCGCATAAATCGGAAGTAACGATGCTTGGTGTATTGAGAAGCGCGGCAGGTACCTGGGTCGCGAAGACGCTGCTTTCGCTGTTGGTGGTCAGTTTCGCCGCCTGGGGCATTTCCGGACGGCTGATGGGCGGTTTCGCCGGCCATGATTCGGTCATAACCGCTGGCGGCACCAAGGTGTCGATCAAGGAATACCGGCTCGCTTATGATCGCCAGCTTGCGGTCATGTCGCAACAGTTTGGCCAGCGTCTCAGCCACGAACAGGCAAAGGCGCTCGGCGTCGATAACCAGGTTCTTGCCCAGCTCGTCTCGGGCGCCGTTCTCGACGAACAGGCCCGCAAGCTTGGCCTCGGCCTCTCCAAGGACCGGCTGGCCGAACTGACGCGCGAAGATCCGGCCTTCAAGGGCCCGGGCGGCCAGTTCGACCGCAGAACCTTCGAATACATGCTGCGGCAGATTGGCATGCGGCCGGAGGACTATCTGAAGAACCGTGCCCAGGTGGCGGTTCGCCAGCAGATCGTCGAAGCGGTCTCGGATGGTCTGAAAGCCCCGGACACCTTCTTCAAGGCCGTCGCGCTGTATCGCGGCGAAGACCGCACGATCGACTATCTGACGCTGCCCAAAGCACTGGTCGAGCCGATCGAGGCGCCGTCCGACAGCGTGCTTTCCGCCTATTTCGAGGCGAACAAGAAGAAGTATGCGGCGCCCGAATACCGCAAATTCTCCTATGTCAGGCTTGAACCGGTCGACATCATGGATACAACCGCCGTCACCGACCAACAGGTCAGAGACGATTACAACAAGAACAAGGCGCGCTACACCACGCCGGAAATGCGCACCATCGAGCAGCTTGTGTTCAAGACGCCTGATGCGGCCAAGGCCGCGCTCGATTCGCTTAAGACCGGTGTGACGTTCGACAAGCTCGTCACGGCGGAAGGCAAAACCCCGGCCGACACACTGCTCGGCACGTTGGCCAAGGACAAGATCGCCGACAAGGCCGTCGCCGATGCGGCCTTCGCGCTCAATACCAATGAAGTCAGCCAAGTCGTGCAAGGCGCCTTTGGTCCGGTGTTGCTGCGCGTCACCGAGATCAAGCCCGAGGTGGTGAAGCCGCTGGCAGAAGTGTCCGGCCAGATCCGCAAGGACCTGGCGCTGGGCGAGGCAAGCCGCATCCTCCTCGACGTGCGTGACAATTACGAAGACACCCGCGCCGCCGGCGGTTCGCTTGCCGATGCCGCCGCCAAGCTGAAGCTGAAGGTCGTCACCATCGACGCCATCGACCGCAGCGGGCTGCGGCCCGACGGAAGCATCGTCAAGGACCTGCCGCAATCGCCAGAGCTGATCAAGGCCGTCTTCGATGCCGAGCCCGGTACGGAGAATGACGCTTTGACAACCGCCGACAACGGCTTTGTCTTTTATGAACTGGCTTCGGTCACGCCGGCTCGGGATCGCACGCTGGACGAAGTTCGTCAGAAAGTCGTCGCCGACTGGACGGCGGCGGAGACAACCAAGCGGTTGGCCGCCAAGGCAGATGAGCTTGAAAAGCGGCTCAAGGCTGGCACCACGCTCGACGTCATCGCGGGCGAACTGAAGTTGGAAAAGCAGACCAAGCGCGGCGTCAAACGTGAGGCCGACGATGTCGATTTCGGCAAGGAGGGCGCCGCGGCGATGTTCGGAGTCGGCGAAGGCGGCACCGGCCTGATCCCCTCGCCTACCGGAGACGGGCAGATCCTGTACAAGGTCGCCGAAGTGTTCGAGCCTGCAGGGGCCGATGCCAGCTCGGTGCCAGACGATGCGCAGAAGTCCTTCACTTCCGGCATGTCTGACGACCTGCTCGACCAGTTGGTGGCGCAGTTGCAGACGCAGTACGACGTTCGCGTCGACCAGGCCGCAGTCGCCCAAGCCTCGACAAGATGAGCGCGCTGAAAACTTATATCGCCAAGGTCGCGACCGGAAGCGCGCTTTCCTTCGAGGAGGCGCGCGAGGCCTTCGACATCATCATGTCGGGTGACGCCACGCCCGGCCAGATAGGCGGCTTCCTGATGGCGCTGCGCGTGCGCGGCGAAACGGTGAGCGAGATTTCCGGCGCCGTCGCCACCATGCGGGCCAAAATGTTGCGCGTCGAAGCGCCTGACAGCGCCATCGATATCGTCGGCACGGGTGGCGACAATTCCCACAGCGTCAACATTTCGACGGCATCGGCCTTTGTCATTGCCGGAAGCGGTGTGCCGGTTGCCAAGCATGGCAATCGCGGCCTGTCGTCGCTGACAGGAGCCGCCGACGTGCTGGTTGCACTCGGCGTCAAGATCGACATACCGCCCGAGTTTATCGGCCGTTGCATCCACGAGGCGGGCGTCGGCTTCATGTTCGCGCCCGCGCACCATCCGGCGATGAAGCATGTCGGCCCGACCCGCGTCGAGCTCGGCACCCGCACCATCTTCAACCTGCTGGGGCCCCTCTCTAATCCGGCCGGCGTCAAGCGGCAGATGGTCGGCGTGTTCCTGCCGGAATGGATCCTGCCGGTAGCCGAGACGCTGAAGGCGCTGGGCGCCGAGCATGCCTGGGTTGCCCATGGCGACGGCTATGACGAGATCACCACCACCGGCGAGACGCAGGTCGCCGAACTGATCGGCGGCGAGATCCGCAGCTTCACGCTAACCCCTGAAGCGGTCGGGTTGGCGCGCCATACCAAGGATGAGTTGCGCGGTGGCGACGCGGACTACAACGCCAAGGCATTGCGCGATATGCTGGGTGGCGCTGCCGGCGCTTATCGCGACACCGTGCTGATCAATGCCGGCGCCGGACTGGTCGTGGCAGGCAAAGTGACGACGCTTGGCGACGGCATCGCGACGGCGGCGCAAGCCATCGACAGCGGCCGGGCGCTGCAAGTGCTCGACAGGCTGGTCGAGATTTCGAACGGATAGAACGTGTCTGACATTCTTCGCAAGATCGAGGCCTACAAGCGCGACGAGATCGCAGCGGCAAAGGCACATGTGCCGCTCGCCGAAATCAAGGCGCGCGCGAAGGATGCCGATGCACCGCGCGGCTTTCTTGCCGCGCTCGAAGCGAAGCGCAAATCCGGCGCTTTTGCGCTGATCGCCGAGATCAAGAAAGCGAGCCCATCCAAGGGCCTGATCCGCGCCGATTTCGACCCGCCAGCGCTGGCACAGGCCTATGCGAAAGGCGGCGCTGCCTGTCTTTCGGTGCTGACCGATGCGCCGTCGTTCCAGGGTGCGCCTGAATTTCTCACCAGGGCGCGAGCCGCCGTCGCCCTGCCCGCGCTGCGCAAGGATTTCCTATTCGACCCGTATCAGGTCTACGAAGCCCGCGCCTGGGGTGCGGACGCCATCCTCATCATCATGGCCAGCGTCGACGACACCCTGGCCAGCGACCTCGAATCCACGGCGTTCGAACTTGGCATGGATGCACTGGTCGAAGTGCATGACGAGGCCGAGACGCAGCGCGCGCTAAAGCTGTCGTCGCGGCTGATCGGCATCAACAACCGCAATCTGCGCACGTTCGAGACTAGCCTCGAGACCTCAGTGCGGCTGGCGACCATGGTGCCGGCGGACCGCTTGCTGGTCAGCGAGAGCGGAATTTTCTCGCATGACGATTGCCTCAGGCTTCGAAAGAGCGACATTGGCACCTTTCTGGTCGGCGAGAGCCTGATGCGGCAACAGGACGTCGTCGCGGCGACACGCCTGCTTCTGACGGGCAAGGCGCCGGAGGCATCGGCCCGAAAATCGGAATCGATTTTCGGAGAGCACGATGCATAGATTCAAAGTGATAGAGCGTACTTTGTGCGTCCGAACGGACGCACGTCGCTCTATGGCGATCTGACGATGACATCAGGCCTCACCCATCTCGGCGCGCAGGGCGAGGCCAACATGGTCGATGTCGGCGACAAGATGGAGACGACACGCACGGCGATCGCCGAGGGCTTTGTCGCGATGCAGCCCGAGACCCTGAAGACGATTCTCGCCGGCAACGCCAAGAAGGGCGATGTACTCGGCACCGCGCGTATCGCTGGCATCATGGCGGCGAAGAAGACACATGAACTGATCCCTCTCTGCCATCCGCTGCTTCTGACCAAGGTTTCCGTCGACATCGAGCCGGACCATGCCCTGCCCGGCCTGAAGGTCACGGCACTGGCGCGCGTCACTGGCAAGACGGGCGTCGAGATGGAAGCGCTGACCGCCGCTTCGGTGGCTTGTCTGACCATATATGACATGGCCAAGGCGGTGGACCGCGCCATGGTCATCTCTGGCGTTCGGCTGGTCGAAAAGACCGGCGGCAAGTCGGGCGCGTACAAGGCAGGCGCCTGATGGCGCTGGTTCCAATCGCCGAAGCGCTCGAGCGCCTGCTCGAGGGTGCAGCACCTTTGGCCGGCGAAAACGTTCCCCTGTTCGAGGCGGCGGATCGCGTGCTGGCGGAACCGCTTGTTGCGCTGCGTACCCAGCCGCCCTTCAACGCTTCCGCCATGGATGGCTACGCAGTCCGCGCTATCGATGTGGCGTCGGTGCCGTCGCGACTTTCGGTGATCGGCATGGCGCCGGCCGGACGCGGCTTTGACGGCACCGTCAGCCACGCTCAGGCCGTGCGCATCTTCACGGGTGCGCCGCTGCCCGAAGGCGCCGACACCATTGTCATCCAGGAAAATGTCAGGGATCTCGGCGGCAGCGACGTCGAAGTGATCGAACCAACCGCCCAAGGGCGAAACATCCGCCGCATCGGCCTCGACTTTTCAAAAGGCGACGTGCTGCTGGAAAAAGGCCGCGTGCTGGATCCGGCGGCGCTGTCGCTGGCGGCTTCGGCAAACCATTCCCGGGTCAGCGTGGTAAAACGGCCGCTGGTCGCCATCATCGCCACCGGCGACGAATTGTTGCCGCCCGGCAGCGAACTTGGGCCGGACCAGATCATCTCATCCAATGCCTATGGCGTTGCCGCGACAGCGCAATCCGTCGGCGCCCACGCGCTCGATCTCGGCATTGCCGCCGACCGCAAGGACGCGATTGCAGCCTTGGTGAAAGAGGCGGTCAGTGCCGGCGCGGATGTCATCGTCACGCTTGGTGGTGCCTCGGTCGGCGATCACGACCTGATCCATAACGTGCTGACCGGCGAAGGCATGACGCTCGGCTTCTGGAAAATCGCCATGCGTCCCGGCAAGCCGCTGATGTTCGGCCGCCTCGGCGACATCAGGTGCATCGGCCTACCCGGCAACCCGGTGGCAAGCCTGGTCTGCTCGCAGCTGTTCCTGAAACCGCTGCTGGCGCGGCTCGGTGGCCGCGACTATCGCCAGGACATTCGTCCGGCGCGATTGGGCGCCGCAATGCCGGCCAATGATCTGCGCCAGGACTATGTGCGGGCGGTGGTCAGGGAAGACAATGGCGCGCTGGTGGCGACGCCGTTCGGCATCCAGGATTCCTCGATGCTGAGAATGCTGGCCAACGCCAACGGGCTGATCGTGCGCGTGCCGTTTGCTCCCGCTGCGGCCGCAGGCGAGGCCTGTAGCGTGCTGATGCTGCGCTGAAGAAGCTCGGGCAAACCTTTAATAGAGTTGTGAAAATTGTGCTCGGCTATTCCGAGATCAAGGCCTGTGTCAGCGGATGCGCCGGATCTGCGAGGCCGTCGACAATGTTGTAATGATGACGGTCGGGCTCGACCACGGTGCTGGTGGTGGCGCCGAGGCCGGTCCAGATGTTGGCAAGCAGCGCGTTCTGGCGCAGGAATTCGGCGCGCTCACCACCACCAGCCCAGCAGGTGATGCGGGCGCCATCCATGGGTCGCAGCAGCGCCGGGCTTTCAGCCAGCGCCTCTTCTTCGTCGATTGCCAGTGCCTTGTTCATCCCGGTGCGCATAAGCGGGCGCAGGTCGTGGAGGCCGGAAATCGAAATGACGTGGCGTATGCGCCGCGCCACATCGGTCGCCAGGGGCGCGGTCGTCGACACCATCCGGGTGGCGAGATGGCCGCCGGCCGAATGTCCCGTCAGCATCAGCGGCCCGTCGATCATTGCCGCTGCCTTGCCGATAGCCGCGCCGATTTCCCCGACTATACCGGCAATGCGTATGTCCGGGCACAGCGTGTAGGACGGCATCGCCACGGCAAAGCCGCTGCTGACCGCGCCATTGGCGAGGTGCGACCACATGCTCTTGTCGGTCTCCAGCCAGTAACCGCCGTGGAGGATCACCACCAACCCCTTGGGCGCGGCATTGGGAAGGAAAAGATCGAGCCGATTGCGCGGTCCGCCACCATAGGCGATGTCGAGCCGTGCCCGGCCCTCCATTGAGAGCGCATCACGAAATGCTTGCGCCGGCTCCGCCCACGCAGCCGGCCAGCGGTCACTGCCGGCGATGTTCGCGCCGTTGGCATAGGCATCATCCCAATCGACAATGTGACGTTCGAACATCTGCGCCTCCCCCAAAACGTCATCGCTTATGAGCTAGCAATGGCCACCGTCACGCCATGCGTCAATGCTTCAAGGCCAAAACATTTTAGGCTTGAAACAAATTTCGACTGGTGCGATCCTGACAAGACGATCAGCCGACGAAATGGGAGGTCTGCTGTGCTGCCCTGACCCCGTAGATGCTCGTGCTTTCCCGGTGGCATAGTCGAGCTGGCACGATTGGCGGTACGAAAACCTCCCGCGAAAGACAGGAACTTCAAATCCACCACACAGGTCAGGCACATCGCGCACTGGCCAGGCAGCAGACGGGATAGCGGCGACATGCTTGGGCCTTCAGCGCATATCGACACGTTCACGCGCGATCACCTGCCGCCTCCGGAGCAGTGGCCGGATTTCCTGCTCGACGGCTTTGATTATCCCGAACGTCTCAATGCCGGCGTCGAACTGACGGACAGGCTGGTCGAGAGGGGCCTCGGTGACCACACCGCGCTGATCGGCAATGGCCGCCGCCGCACCTACAAGGAACTGTCCGACTGGACGAACAGGCTAGCCCACGCGCTGGTCGAGAACTACGGCGTCAAGCCGGGCAACCGGGTGCTGGTCCGCTCCGCCAACAACCCCGCCATGGTCGCCTGCTGGCTGGCCGCCACCAAGGTCGGCGCCGTGGTCGTCAACACCATGCCGATGCTGCGCGCCGGTGAGCTTGCCAAGATCGTCGACAAGGCGGAAATCACCATCGCGTTGTGTGACACCAGGCTGATGGACGAGATGACAGCCTGCGCCAAGGACAGCGCGTTCCTCAAACAGGTCATCGGCTTCGACGGCACCGCCAACCATGATGCTGAACTCGACCGTGCCGCTCTCGATAAGCCGGTGACGTTCACCGCCGTCGACACCGGCCGCGACGATGTCGCGCTGCTCGGCTTCACCTCGGGCACGACTGGCGTGCCGAAGGCGACGATGCATTTCCACCGCGACCTCCTGATCATCGCCGATGCGTACGCACGCGAAATCCTTCGGGTGACACCGGACGATATCTTTGTCGGCTCGCCGCCGCTGGCCTTCACCTTCGGCCTTGGCGGGCTCGCCATCTTCCCGCTCCGCTTCGGTGCGGCAGCGACACTGTTGGAACAGGCGACGCCGCCCAACATGATACACATCATCGAGACCTATAAGGCGACCGTCTCCTTCACCGCGCCGACCGCCTACCGCGCCATGCTGAAGGCCATGGATGAAGGGGCCGATCTGTCATCGCTGCGTGTCGCCGTTTCGGCTGGCGAAACCTTGCCCGCTCCGGTTTTCGAAGAGTGGACGCAAAAGACCGGCAAGCCTATCCTCGACGGCATCGGCGCCACCGAGATGCTGCACATCTTCATCTCCAACCGCTTTGACGACATGAAGCCGGCGTCGACCGGCAAGCCGGTGGGCGGCTACGAGGCGCGCATCGTCGACGAGGAGATGCGCGAGCTGCCGCGCGGCGCGACCGGCAGGCTGGCGGTGCGCGGACCGACCGGCTGCCGCTACATGGCCGATAACAGGCAGAAGGACTACGTCCGCGACGGCTGGAACCTCACCGGCGACACCTTCACGCAGGACGAAGACGGCTTCTTCCATTTCGCCGCGCGCTCCGACGACATGATCGTCAGCGCCGGCTACAACATTGCCGGACCCGAGGTCGAGGCGGCACTCCTGTCGCACCCGGATGTTGCCGAATGCGCGGTGATCGGCACGGAAGATGCCGAACGCGGCCAGATCGTCGAAGCGCACGTCGTGCTGGTGCAGGGCGTAGCGCCGGACGCATTGACGACCAAGCGCCTGCAGGACCACGTCAAGGCAACGATCGCGCCCTATAAATATCCGCGATCGGTGAAATTTATCGCCGCGCTGCCCAAGACCCAGACCGGCAAGATCCAGCGTTTTCGGCTGCGCACGGAGAAGATCAATTGAGCGAACCCTACGATCCGGCGTCCGAAGGCGCACAGATGTCGTTCAAGGAGAGCATGTCCTACAGCGACTATCTGCACCTGGAGAAAGTGCTGGAGGCCCAGACGCCGCTGTCTTCGGCGCATGACGAGATGCTGTTCATCATCCAGCACCAGACCTCCGAACTGTGGATGAAGCTCGCCCTGCACGAGATTGGCGCTGCGATCCGCTCGATCCGCGCCGATCGCCTCGAGCCAAGCTTCAAGATGCTGTCGCGCGTCGCCCGCATTTTCGAACAGCTCAACAACGCCTGGGATGTGCTGCGCACGATGACGCCCAGCGAATATACCGAGTTCCGCGATGCACTCGGCCAGTCCTCGGGTTTCCAGTCCTGGCAGTATCGCGCCATAGAGTTCATGGCCGGCAACCGCAACCTCGCCATGCTGGGCCCTCACAAGCACCGGCCGGACCTCAGCGGCAAGCTGGAGGCGATCCTGGCGGAGCCGTCGCTCTACGACGAAGCGCTGCTGCTTCTGGCGCGCAACGGATTCGACATCGGCACCGATGCCAGGCGCACGGATTGGCGTGAGACGCGAACCGAGAATGAAGAGGTTCTGGTCGCCTGGCAGACCATCTACCGCGACCCGCAGCGCTACTGGATGTTCTACGAACTGGCCGAGAAGCTGGTCGACTTCGAGGACTATTTCCGCCGCTGGCGCTTCAACCACGTCACCACGGTCGAGCGCATCATCGGCCTGAAACGCGGCACCGGCGGCACGTCGGGTGCTTCGTATCTCAAGAAGATGCTCGAGGTCGTGCTGTTTCCGGAGCTGTGGGCAGTCCGTACCCGGCTTTGACACAATCGAAATGAGAACAGGCACATCGAGGGCGCGCTTGCAGCGGAAAACCTTCGCGAACAACCGAGGACTGACTGACCATGAGTGGAATTCCTGATCTCGCTGCAATCGAAGCGATGGATGCCACGGATCCGCTCCGCGCCATGCGCGATCGTTTCATTCTGCCGGAGGGGGTGATCTATCTCGACGGCAATTCGCTTGGGGCAGCGTCGCATGCCGTTTTCGGCGAGCTGCAGCAGGCGGCCACCGAGGAATGGGCCAAGGATCTCATTCGGGCCTGGAATACAGCCGGATGGTTCGAGATGCCGATCGAACTTGGCGACCAGCTCGGACGCTTGATCGGGGCCGCAGCCGGACAGACTGTTGTCTGCGACACGACGTCGATCAACATCTACAAGGTGCTACATGCCGCGATGGAGATGCGGCCCGGCCGATCGGCCATCGTCGCCGAGGCTGACAGTTTTCCCACCGACCTCTACATCGCCGAAGGCGTTGCCTCGACCCGCGATGGGGTCCTTCTGCGCCTCGCGGGCGTCGACGCGCCAACCATCGAAGAGCTGATCGACGAAAGCGTCGCGGTGGTGCTGATCAACCACGTCAATTACAAATCGGGTGAACTGCGCGACATGGCGGCGCTGACGCGCATAGCTCATGCGGCCGGAGTGCTGATCGTCTGGGATCTATGCCACACCGCTGGCGCTCTGCCAGTCGAGCTCGATCATGCAAAAGCCGATTTCGCTGTCGGCTGCACCTACAAGTACCTCAACGGCGGTCCAGGCGCGCCAGCCTTCATCTATGCCGCGCAACGCCACCACGGCGCGATCAGCCAGCCGCTCAGCGGCTGGTGGGGGCATGCACGGCCCTTTGCCTTCGAACGAGGCTATGTTGCCGGCACCGGTATCCGCCGCTTTCTGTGCGGCACGCAGCCGGTCCTGTCGATGCGGGCGCTCAAAGGTGCGCTCGCAATCTGGAACGACGTCGACGTGGCGGCATTGCGAAAGAAAAGCGTCGCGCTGACCGAACTGTTCATCCAGCTCGTCGAAGCGAAGTGCGGCGCCTATGGCCTCACGCTGGAGAGCACCCGCGACGCGACCAGGCGCGGCAGCCAGGTGTCGTTCGTTCACGATCATGGCTATCAAATCATGCGGGCGCTGATCGAGCGCGGAGTGATCGGTGACTTCCGCGCGCCGTCAACCATCCGTTTCGGATTTACGCCGCTCTATGTCGGCTACAAGGACGTGTGGCTGGCGGTCGAGGTGCTGGAAGACATTCTGCGAACGGATGCATGGAAGGACCAGCGTTTCGCCGTCAAGGAGGCCGTGACCTGACGCAGTCGTCCCAACTGTTGTCGCATCGTTGCCTCTTGGTCGGATGATGGAGGGACGAATTTCCAGTGCACAAATCCGGTTGCCGCTGCTGGCCAACACTGGCATCAACAAATTAACCAAGGTTGGCATTTTGGCTTCGTTTCGTTCACGGCAGACGAACGCATGGAAGGCTGGAAATGCCCCGTCGCGGATCCATGGGCAGCTCATGCCAAAGCTTGGGCCAACGATGGGCGGCAGCCCATTAACCATAACAATTTCAATGCCGGAAAGCGCCTTGTGACGGCATGCCGTGATCACCCAAGCGCGCTGGCGCGCGCCAAATAATTTCAGCGGCCTTAACAGATTCATTAAACTTTAAACGGTTGCAGAACACAACTGGAACATATAGTGTTTGTTCTGGGTTTGTTTTCTGATTCTGGTTTTAGGTACCCTGGGGGCCGCCATGCTGACACGCAAGCAACACGAACTGCTGATGTTCATTCATGAACGCCTGAAGGAAAGCGGCATTCCGCCATCCTTCGACGAGATGAAGGAGGCGCTCGACCTTGCCTCCAAATCCGGGATTCATCGTTTGATCACGGCACTGGAAGAGCGCGGCTTCATTCGCCGGCTGCCCAACCGGGCGCGCGCGTTGGAAGTGCTGCGGCTGCCGGATTCGATCGCGCCCGGCCTCAACGCGGCGAAAAAGTTCTCGCCTAGCGTCATCCAGGGCAGTCTTGGTCAGGCCAGTCTCGGCCAGGGCGGCCTTGGCCGGCAGATCAAGCCGGCGTCTTCACGGATGCCTTCAGCCGGCAATGACGACGACGTGGTCTCCGCCGTGTCGATCCCTGTGATGGGGCGCATCGCCGCCGGTGTGCCGATCGATGCCATCCAGCACCAGACCCATTCGATCTCGGTGCCGCCGGACATGATCATGGGAGGCGAGCACTATGCGCTGGAGGTCAAGGGCGACTCGATGATCGAGGCCGGCATCTTCGACGGCGACACCGTCATCATCCGCAACGCCGATACGGCGAGCCCTGGCGAGATCATCGTGGCGCTGGTGGATGAAGAGGAAGCGACGCTGAAGCGGTTCCGCCGCAAGGGTGCCTCGATTGCTCTCGAAGCCGCCAATCCGGCCTATGAGACACGGATTTTCGGACCAGACCGGGTCAAGGTGCAGGGCAAGCTTGTCGGCCTGATCCGCCGTTACTGAGGCACCTGCGGTTTAACGACGGGCTTGTCCGGTCTCTTGAAGGGCGGCAGGCCCCTCGCCTCACGCGAAAACTTACGTTGCACGTGCCAAGGCCGGTAGGGCCTACCCACCGCAAAGCTGACCGTTGCCGGCGTGGTCGCCGACTGGCGATCGAAGAAGACGGCAGCACTGCCATTGCTAGCCAGTTGCCGTTTGGTGATGACGAGAACCAGCGGGTTGTGACAAGCGTCATAGGCCGTCGCGTCGTTGATGACGATCAGGTCGGCGAAGCCGCAGGCTTTCCAGGTGTCCTTTCGGTCCTCGACATAGGCAATGATAGCACCGGACGGATGCCTGGCGAGACAAACGCCTGATGTGCAATAGAATGGCGCTCCCGCCGGCATTTCAGCCGCATCCTCGACGTCGAATTGCCCGTCGCCTTCGTCGAACACCTCCGGCGCGATAATGCTTTCGGATGTCAGCGCACGCTTCCAGTTGTCGACGGTGAATTCGTTCGGCCTGGCCCGGCTGACCGCGAGTTCGCCGCCGCCAATCGGCAGCGCCACCAGCCTCGCATCCTCCGAGACCAGCACGTCAGGTGCGCGCGTATCCGAGACGGTCAACAGGCCGGCAAGCGCGAAGGGAAGCGCTGCGAGCCGCAACCATGTGGTCGCCATCGTCGCGATGACCAAGGCAATCGTCACCAGCACGACGGATTGCTGCGAAATCAAACCGATTGCGTCGACTGGCGAACGCTCGGAAATCCATCCGGACATCGCGATCATCACCGTCAGGCCTTTGCCCATCAGATAGAGGGCCGGCCAGTCCAACCCGAATGGCATCAGCAGCGCGCTGGCGACAGCCAGGAACATTACGACTGTTACGATAGGCATGATGGCCAGGTTGGCGAACAGGCTGAGCGGCGACACACGCTGAAAATGCCAGATGGCAAACAGCGCCGTGGCGCTGCCAGCGATGATGGAGGTCATGGCAAGGCCGGCTGCCGCCAGCAGGAGTTTTCGCGTCAGGAAGCCGGGCAAGGATCGCTTTGGCGGCGGTGGCCTCGCCTTCCCCGCACGATGATCCGCCCAGCCGGCATAGGCACCGACCAGCGCGGCCGTCGCGGCAAACGACATTTGAAAACTCGGGCCGACCACTTCATGCGGCGACACCATGATGACCGCGATCGCCGAGATCGCCAGATTGCGCATCGTCAGTGCTGCCCGATCAAAAAGAACGGCAATCAGCATCACCGCCAGCATGATGAAACTGCGCTCGGCGGCAACGACGACGCCTGAGATGATAAGATAGGCGGCGATCGAGAACAGTGCGGCAGCCGCAGCATACTTCTTGACCGGGCGACGCGCGGAAAAATCCGGAAACAGGGCGAAGGCGCCACGCAGCAAACCCATGATGGTGCCAGCGACCAGCGCCATGTGCAGTCCGGAAATGGAGATGATGTGATAGATGCCGGTACGCCGCATCGCCTCGTTCACGTCATCGGGAATGCCGGCGCGAACGCCGACGATCAGCGCCGCGGCGATCTCGCCTTCGGCGCCACCGACGCTGCCCCTGATGTGATCGGCAATGGCCTCACGGGCTTTTTCGATCCCCGAGGAAAGCCGGGCCGCCAACGGCATGTTATCGTCGTCGGTGACGACAAGTTTTGGATTGCCGAGAAAGAAACCGCTGCCGCCGATGCCGGCGAAATAGCTGTCGAAGGAGAAGTCGTAGCTGTCCGGCCGCACCGGCCCGGTCGGTGGCAACAGCTTGGCATACCCAGTGATCAGGGAACCGGCGGTCATGTCCGCCGGGATATTGCGTGCCGAAAGCCGCACCCGCTCCGGCGCATAGCGCAGTTTCGGCCTTGCAGTCGATGCCACGTCGATTGTCAGCCGGATGCGACCGCTCTCCATCCGTTCGAGCGAGACGACCCGGCCGGTCACTTGCGTCGAGATTTCCGAGCCCAGCATCTGCGTTCCGGCTCGCCATGTCTCGACCTTCGCGGCGAGCAGGCCGAGTGTACACAAAAGCGCCGCCATGAAGGACAGATGGGTTTTCGGCCAGGAACGCGAGACCAGCGCACAGAGCCCCGCCAAGATGACAACTGCGACAGGCTTTGCGAAGTCCGGCTCCGCCACAAGCGAAAAATAGCCGATCGCCCCGCTTGCCAGGCAGACCGGCACCAGCAGGAAGGCCACGCCTCGGTCGAGTTCCAGGCCCGCCGCCATGGCCAGGCTATTGCGCAGGCGCGGCGGTGATATCAGGCCAATCTGCCGGCGCAAGCGCACGATCCTGCTGGCTTCGGCAGTTGGAACAGGGGCGGAGACACCGGCTTGCAAAGGCGCCTTGTCGGGTGCCGGCACAAGGGGCGATGGCGGCGGCAATGAAGCTGGCAGTGGCGCTGCAAACAGGGACCGCTCGCTGACGCCAATGACAGCGTCCTCGTCCTGATCCGAGCCCCAGCCTCGTCCAGCCATCGGGTCTGCCCCTTGCGCCCTCGACACCCTATGCTACATGAACGCCGGGCGCGCGAAAGTCCGCGCACCGCACCCGCTTCAGATGGTTTCCGAGAGTTACATGTCCGACAAGGTCGTCACCCGTTTTGCTCCCTCGCCCACCGGCTACCTGCATATAGGCGGCGCGCGCACGGCGCTGTTCAACTGGCTGTATGCAAGGCACACCGGCGGCACGATGCTGCTGCGCATCGAAGATACCGATCGCGAACGCTCCAACGACGCGGCGACGGCTGCCATTCTCGACGGACTTTCCTGGCTCGGCCTGACCTGGGACGGCGAGCCGGTGTCGCAGTTCGAGCGCGCGCCGCGCCACCGCGAGGTGGCCGAGGAACTCGTGCGCCTGGGCAAGGCTTATTATTGCTATGCCACGCCGGCCGAACTGGAGGCGATGCGCGAGGCCGCCAGAGCCAAAGGCCTGCCGCCCCGCTATGATGGCCGCTGGCGCGACCGTGCCCCCTCAGAGGCGCCTGCAGGCGACAAGGGTGCCATCCGCATCAAGGCGCCGACCGAGGGCGAGACGATTGTCCATGACCGTGTCCAGGGCGAGGTACGCTTCCCCAACAAGGATCTCGACGATTTCATCATCCTGCGTTCGGACGGCAATCCGACCTACATGCATGCAGTCGTCGTCGACGATCATGACATGGGCGTCACCCATATCATCCGCGGCGACGATCATCTGACCAACGCCGCGCGCCAGACTGTGATCTACAACGCCATGGGCTGGGCCGTGCCCTCGATGTCGCACATCCCGTTGATCCACGGTGCCGATGGCGCCAAGCTGTCGAAGCGGCATGGCGCGCTCGGCGTCGAAGCCTATCGTGCCATGGGTTATCTGCCGGAGGCATTGCTGAACTACCTGGCGCGCTTGGGCTGGAGCCACGGCGACGACGAGATCATGTCGATCGACGATATGATCTCCTGGTTCGACATCGGTGACGTCAACAAAAGCGCGGCCCGATTCGACTTCGCCAAGCTGGAGGCGATCAACGGCGCGCATATGCGCCGCATGGGCAACGCCGAGCTGTTCGATATCTTCATCGCCACCCTGCCCTATCTCGAAGGCGGCTCGGCGATGGCCGCGCGTCTGAACGACAGCAACAAGGCGCAGCTGCTGGCCGCGTTGCCGGGCCTGAAGGAGCGCGCCAAGACGCTGGTCGAACTCGTCGATGGTGCTGCCTTCCTGTTTGCCACCCGGCCACTACCGATCGACGACAAGGCGGCCCTTTTGCTCAATGACGATGCCCGCAAGATCCTGCGCGGCGCTCACGAAGCTTTGAATGGGCTTACAAGTGATTGGACGGCCGCCTCGGCAGAGGCCGCGATCCGCGAGGTTGCCATGGCTGGTGGCCACAAGCTCGGCGCTGTGGCCCAGCCTCTGCGCGCCGCTTTGACCGGCAAAAGCACCTCGCCGGGCGTGTTCGATGTGCTTGCCGTGCTCGGCCGCGAGGAAAGCCTGGCGCGCATAGAAGACCAAATCGATTAGGAGCAAACTGGCCCAAGAAGATTGGCATTGAAAGGCGGGTTTCGCAGTGCAACATTAGGCCTTGGCCCAATCTGGCACGCACCTCCTGAAATGCGGTGGCGAATACGCGCATTGCGGTGATCTCAACGTGTCGCTCTGCGGAATTTTTGCCTTTGCCGGCATGAGGAAACAAGAAGGAGTTTGCAATGACCGACGCTGCTAAAAAACTGGACTTGGGCGGCAAGGGCCAGGAGGCCACGGCAACGCTTGCATTCGCCGGCAAGACCCACGAATTCAAGGTGCGAAGCGGTTCTGTCGGGCCTGACGTCATCGACATCGCTTCGCTCTACACCACCACCGGGGCCTTCACCTACGATCCCGGCTTCACCTCGACCGCAAGCTGCGAATCCGAAATCACCTTCATCGACGGCGACGCCGGCATACTGCTGCATCGCGGCTACCCGATCGACCAGTTGGCCGAACACGGCGACTTCCTCGAGGTCTGCTATCTCCTGCTCTACGGTGAATTGCCGACCAAGGCGCAGAAGGACGATTTCGATTACCGCGTGACGCGCCACACCATGGTGCACGAACAGATGTCGCGCTTCTTCACTGGATTCCGCCGCGACGCGCACCCGATGGCGGTGATGTGCGGCGTGGTCGGCGCGCTGTCGGCCTTCTATCACGATTCCACCGACATCTCCGACCCGTATCAGCGCATGGTGGCGTCGATGCGGCTGATCGCCAAGATGCCGACGATCGCCGCGATGGCCTACAAATACCACATCGGCCAGCCCTTCATTTATCCGAAGAACGAGCTGAATTTCGCCGCCAATTTCCTGCATATGTGCTTTGCCGTGCCATGCGAGGAATACAAGATCAACCCGGTGCTGGCGCGCGCCATGGAGCGCATCTTCATCCTGCATGCCGATCACGAGCAGAATGCCTCGACCTCGACCGTTCGTCTCGCCGGCTCTTCTGGCGCCAACCCGTTCGCGTGCATCGCCGCCGGCATTGCTTGCCTGTGGGGGCCGGCCCATGGCGGCGCCAATGAAGCGGCGCTCAACATGCTGGGCGAGATCGGCCATGTCGACAATATCCCGGAGTTCATCGCCCGCGCCAAGGACAAGAACGACCCATTCCGGCTGATGGGCTTCGGCCACCGCGTCTACAAGAACTACGATCCGCGCGCCAAGATCATGCAGAAGACGGCGCACGAGGTTCTGGGCGAGCTCGGCATCAAGGACGATCCGCTGCTCGACATCGCTATGGAACTGGAGAAGATCGCGCTGACCGATCCCTATTTCATCGAGAAGAAGCTCTACCCGAATGTCGACTTCTATTCCGGAATCACGCTGAAGGCGCTGGGCTTCCCCACCACGATGTTCACCGTGCTGTTCGCGGTCGCCCGCACCGTCGGCTGGATCGCGCAGTGGAAAGAGATGATCGAGGATCCGCGCCAGAAGATCGGCCGCCCGCGCCAGCTCTACACCGGCGCGCCGGAGCGCGACTACGTGCCGATCGCCAAGCGGTGATGAGAGCGAATAGCGAATAGCGAATAGCGAATAGCCAGTAGCGAATAGGGACTTTTATATAGGGCGTAGCGTTGGTTTCCCGCTAAACAACGCTAAGGGGGAGCGAAGCTTGAACATCGTCATGCTGCCCGCTGTTTCGCGGACAGATTGAGAGCTTTCCGGCCGGCTGCCTTGGCTGCTCGATCCCAAAGGAAGTCGCCGGAGAAGGCAATATGCTCCCACCCGCTCGGCCGAATTCAGATCCATGACCCAAACGAGCCATTCCGACAGGTAAGCTCGAATGTCTTGAATGTGGTAGAATACGATATTGGTCAACCGTCGCCGCATCAGCCATCAATGAACGCGCGGAAAATAGGGATTTGCTGAGTGCTGGTGAGGTCAGTTTCTTATCGGAACAACCAATGCTATGTTCCGCCGGGGCCAGGCCAACAATGGACCGCAAGCTTTCCGCGATTCTAGCCGCAGATGTAGTGGGCTATTCGTCTCTGATGGAGCGCGACGAGGCCGGTACATTCGAGCGCCTTCGTGCCGGACGCAAAGAGCTGTTCGAACCCGAAATCGCTCGCCACCACGGCCATATCTTCAAGCTGATGGGCGATGGGATGCTGGCCGAATTCGGCAGTGTCGTCGATGCCGTCGAATGTGCAGTGTCGCTGCAGCGCGGCCTGTCCGAGCGCAACGCCTCGCTTCCCGAGTCGGAACAGATCCTGGTGCGGATCGGTATCAACCTCGGCGAGGTGATCGTTGAC
Organism: Mesorhizobium sp. M0830; assembly: GCF_040319965.1. Classification (NCBI taxonomy): domain Bacteria; kingdom Pseudomonadati; phylum Pseudomonadota; class Alphaproteobacteria; order Hyphomicrobiales; family Phyllobacteriaceae; genus Mesorhizobium; species Mesorhizobium sp. M0830. The sequence goes on from NZ_JAMYOR010000058.1 coordinate 29,961, forward strand.
GGCGACGACCGGTATGGCGATGGGGTCAACATCGCGGCCAGACTTCAGCAGTTAGCGGAACCGGGCGGCATCTGCGTCTCGGGAAAAGTGGCCAAGGAGGTCGAGAGGAAGCTAGCGTTCACATTTGCGTCAATGGGCGAACAGAGGGTTAAGAACATCACCGAACCAGTTCGGGCGTATCGCGTACTGCTTGATCCAGCGGCAGCGGGCAAGACCCTCCATGCTCGCCGCCAGCCGCGCGCCTGGCGTCTTCCAGTCACGGCGGGTGTTCTCGTCCTGGCTCTCGGCCTTGCAGTAGCATGGTGGCAGCCGTGGGAGAGGCCTGCACAGCTTGCCGTTCCGACCGTCAGCGAGGCAGCCGACACCCGGGCCTCGCTAGTCGTCCTGCCCTTCGACAATCTCAGCGACGACAAGGAACAAGAATATCTCGCCAACGGCTTCACCGAGGATCTGACGACCGCACTGGCGCGTGTGCCGGGTCTTTTCGTCTTCTCCCCCAACGCGGCCTCCGCTTACAAGGACAAGGACCCAAAGCCGGCGGAGATTGCGGCGGCATTGGGCGTCCGGTACCTGCTGAAAGGCTCGATTCGCCGCGTCGGCGACGACATGCGCATCAATGCGCAGCTGATCGATGGCTCGACTTCCAGACATCTCTGGGCGGAGCGTTTCGACGGCCGGTGGGCAGACGTATTCGCGCTGCAGGACAGCGTTGTCAGCAGCATAGCGGGTGCGCTCCAGCTCCGCCTGGTGAGCGGCGCGCCGGCTACCCGGGCCGGAGGCACCAGTAATCCCGAGGCCTATGAGGCCTATCTCAAGGGGATGGACATCTACAACCGTATCAACACGCCCGAGGAGTTTGCGCAGGCTGTGAAGTATTTCCAGCAAGCCGTGCAACTCGACCCCGATTTCGGCGCGGCGTACGCCCAGCTCGCCTGGGCCTACTGGGACGCGGATGTCGGTCGGGTCGTAGTAATGGGGCTTACGACCGACGTGGCCCAGGGCAAGATCTATGAAACCCTGGAAGCGGCGGCCAGGTATCCTTCGCCGGGCTACTATCAGCTCGTCGCCGAGTTGATGGTCCGCGAGCACGACTCGGACGACGCAGTTACCGTTCTTCTGAAGTCGGTGGCGCTAGATCCCAGCGATACTTGGAATTATCTCTCGCTGGCCAATGCTCTGAATTTCAACGGCAGGCCGAAGGAAGTGCTTAGCTATCTCGATGCGGCTGCGCGCGTCGACCCAAACTCGTGGATGGACTACAGGCGCTACCAAGCCGGACTGGCCGAGTTCGGCCAGGAGAAGTTTGAGGACGCGGTTCGCTCTATCGAGAAGATGGACCTTATATCGGCCGATCCACGGGCGAAATTTTATGCCCTGCAGGTCCTTATTTCGGCCTATGGGCATCTTGGGCGCACAGACCAGGCCGCGGCGGCTTTGGAAACGCTTAGGAAGGTTGTTGCGCAGAGAATGGAATGGGAGCCGAGCCAGTTGATGACCCAGGATTACATGGTGTTCAAGAATACAGCCGATATCGAACGCCTTTTGGCCGGGCTGACCAAGGCAGGTGTGCCAGAGCTGTCGGCATTGGCAAAGGCAGGCATGAATCCGAAGGACCGGCTCACAGGGGCGGAAATAAAGTCTCTCATGTTCGGGCACGAAACGCGCGGAAAATTGGTAATGCCCACGTTCCTGCCGATGCAGCGCACAACCTCGGTCGACGGCGCCGTCAGCGAGACCGTTGGCCAGAGGAGCCGCGTAGGAACCTCGTGGGTGCAAGGCGATTTCTTGTGCAACGCCTTTCCCATAGAACTGACAAGCTGTGGGGCGATTTTTCGCAATGTGTTCAGGACGCCAGGGCGCGACGACGAATACAAGGCCGTTTACCGCGGGGACCAGTTCGAGTTTTCGGTCGTCAAGTGAACTCCAAAATGCCGCAAAAGCCCGAAAGTCTGCTTGCGGATATACATGCGACCTTGTTCGCCATAACCGCAAATGACCGGAAGTGGCGCTGCTTGCTCGTTCCCACCGACGAGAGAAGGGCAACGTTCCACCCACAGAGAAGTTCAGCACACCATCCGGTTCGTGTTCGCGATTTGATCTCCCTTGGCGTTGTTTAGCGGGAAACCAACGCTATGCCCTCATATAGACCGAGGCGGTGAGAACGGCCTTCTTCCTATTCGCTATTCGCTCTCTTAATGTACCGCATCACGACCTGCGCAGCGATCTCTCCGGATGGCTTCTCGGTCGCCATGCGCCGCGTGATCTCGGCGAAGCCTTGCTTCTGCCAGGCCCGCATGCCGCTGTCGGCAAACAGCGCCTCCAATTGCCGAGCCAAATTGTTCGGCTTGACGTACTCATTGTAGAATTCAGGGATCAACGCTCGATCCGAGATCAGATTGGGCAGCAGTGCCGACCAGACCGAAACCATATACGGCGCGACGACGCGCGCGACAGGATCGAGCCGATAGCAGGAGATCATCGGCACACCGGCCAGCGCCAGTTCCAGGGACACCGTCCCGGACGCGATGAGTGCGGCATCGGCTTTGCCGAACGCTTGCCATTTGCGCTGCGGATCGATGATGATCTCAGGCTTTTCATCCCAACGGTTTACCGAGGATTTGACCAGGTCGGCGACATGCGGAACTGTCGGCAGCAACAGCCGCAGGCGGTGCCCGCGCGCGCGCAGCATCGACACGGTTTCGCCAAACGGATCGAGCAGCCGACGCACCTCGCCGCGCCGCGAGCCGGGCAGAACGAGCAGCGTCTTCACGCGGTCCGCAGCAAGGTCGCGCGGCAGGTCCTGTGCCTTGGCCGCGCTGAGCACGCCCGCATCATGCATGAGGCGATGCCCGACATAGGTGCCCAGGGGGCCGCCCAGCCGCTCAAGCTCCTTCACCTCGAACGGCAGGATGCAGAGGATATGGTCGACATAGGGCTTCATCGCCGCCGCCCTGCCCGGCCGCCACGCCCAGACGCTCGGGCAGACATAGTGGATGATCGGGATCGACGGATTGGCCGCACGGACCTTTTTGGCGACGCGCAACGAAAAGTCCGGGCTGTCGATGGTGATGAGGCAATCAGGCTTCTCGTCCGCAACGCTCCTGGCCAGCTCGTTGATCCGCCGCATCAGCCGCGGCAGGTCGCGCAGGATGGCGCTGAAGCCCATGAGGGCGATCTCACCGGCATCGAATGGCGGGACCAGTCCCTGTGCCTGCAAATGGCGACCGCCGAGGCCGACGAGTCGCACGTCGCGCCCGGTAGCCTGCTTGAGCGAACGCACGATGTCGGCACCGATCAGATCGCCGGACTCCTCGCCGGCAACGATTGCGATCTTCAATGCCCTGTCAACCATTGTTTGGCTCCGTCGCGGCAGGCAGGCCAATGACGAACAGCCCAAGCGCGTTGGCGCGCGCGATGGTTTCCGGGCCTTCGAGAACCAGCGAACGACCCGCTTCCACCGCAATGCCGGCAAGCCCGGCCGCATGCACCGCTTCGACCGTCTGCGGGCCGATTGAGGGAAGATCCGCGCGCAGTTCCTGACCAGGCTTGGCGCACTTGACCAGGACACCGCGGGTCTTGCCGGCAATACGGCCGTGGCCACGCAGCAGCTTCGCACGGTCGAGCAGTCCTGCTGTTCCCTCGATACCTTCCAACGCGATGGTCCGGCCGCCGACGGCGATCGCCGCCTGGCCAATATCGAGCGCCCCTATGGCCTTAGCCGCCGCAAGGCCGGCCTCGATGTCGCGCCAGTCGGTTTTTCTTGGCGAGGTTTTCGTCAGCACGCCTTCGGCAGCGACAAGGTTCGGCACAATTTCGTGAGCGCCGACGACCTTTATTCCCCGCGCTTCGAGGCCTCGCGCCAAGACCTTCAGCAGGCCATCATCGCCACGCGCCAGCGCCGCGACAACGACCGGTATCACTGCGAGCAGACCGAGACTTGGACGCAGCTGTGTCAGTCTTGGCCGGCGCTTGATCTCGCCTGCAAGCACCAGATGGGTGATCCGGTGCCGCCGCAGCAACGATATCAGCGAGCCGATGCCTTCCAGAGCGAGGCTTTCATGCTCATACCGGGAGAGCTCCGCCATGCGGTCGACCTCGCCGTCCATCAGGATGACGAAGGGCGGATAGCCTTGTTCAGCCGAACCGGCCGCGACCTCGACGGGCAGACTGCCACCGCCGGCGATAATGCCGACCCTGGCGCCTGGCGGGAGATCAAGACGCGCTGCCGCTGTCTCAGTCTTCGTCATCGACATCGTCGCCATCGCCGCCCTTGAGCGACGGCACAGCGTAGTGCCGCTTGCCGCGACTGGTGATGAAATCGATGATTTTCATGGCGGTCGGCGAAGACGCGAACTCAGCCTTGGCGAATTCGATGTTCTCGCCAACGGTGCGGGAACGATCGAAGATCATCCTGTAGGCCTTGCGCAGCACATGGATCTCTGACCTCGGCAGGCCGGAGCGCTTCAGGCCGATGATGTTGAGACCGCGCAGGCTGGCGCGGTTGCCGACCGCGATGGCGTAGGGAATGACGTCGCCGACGACCGCCGAGCAACCGCCCAGAAAGGCGTTGTCGCCGATGCGGACAAACTGATGCACGGCGGTCAGCCCACCGATATAGACGTTGTTGCCGACCTCGCAGTGGCCGCCCAGCGTCGCGCCATTGGCGAACGTCGCGTTGTTGCCGACCACGCAATCATGGGCGATGTGGGCGTAGGCAAGGAAATTGCCATTGTCGCCGACCGTCGTCTCGCCGCGGCTGGAATCGGTGCCGAGATGCATGGTCACGCCTTCGCGGATCGTACAGTTCCTGCCGATGACCAGAGTGGTGCGGCCGCCCTTGTGCTTGGTGTTCTGTGGTGGGGCGCCCAATGTCGCCATTGGGTAGACCTTGGTCGAGGCACCGATTGAGGTCACGCCCATTACCGAGACATGACTGACCAGTTCGACGCCGTCGCCGATCACGACGTCGGCGCCGACGTGGCAGAACGGTCCGATGCGCGCACCTTCACCGATTTGGGCGCCTTCCTCCACTACGGAAGAAGCATGGATGAATGTCTTGATTTTCATAAGCATTCGATCGTCAGTCGCTGGTGACCATCATGGCTGAAATCTCGGCCTCGGCCGCCTTGGCGCCGTCGACCATGGCTTCACAAGCGAATTTGAGCAGATTGCCGCGTTTCTTGATTTTCTTCACATAGATCTTCAACTGGTCGCCGGGGACGACCGGTTTGCGGAATTTGGCGTTGTCGATGGTCAGGAAATAGACCAGCGACGGCTTTTCAGTGCCGAGGCTACGGATGCAGATGGCACCAGCCGTCTGCGCCATCGCTTCGACGATGAGCACACCCGGCATGACAGGCTGCTCTGGGAAATGCCCCTGAAAATGTGGCTCGTTTATGGTCACGTTCTTGATGCCGACGGCGGACTCGTCGCCATCGATGTCAACGATGCGATCGATCATCAGGAACGGATAGCGGTGCGGCAAGAGCTTTATCAGCCCCATAATGTCGACCGCTTCCAGCGTCGTCGACGCGATCATGTCAGCCATTGCCTCCCTCGCCCTTTTTGCGGCTCCTGGCGAGCTTGCGCAGCATGGCTATCTCCCGCATGGCTTCCGCCATCGGCTGTGCCGGATAACCGCCCCAGATCTCGCCTGCAGGGACATTGCTCATAAATCCACTTCTGGCGGCAAGTTTGGCCCCTGTCCCGATGGTTAGGTGATCCGCAAGCCCGACGCCACCGCCCATAGTGACGTTGTCACCCACGACCACGGACCCAGAAATACCCGAAAGCCCGGCGATTATGCAATTGCGGCCGATGCGAACGTTATGGGCGATCTGCACGAGATTGTCGATTTTGGTACCCTGGCCGATGATCGTATCGGACATGGCGCCGCGATCGACGGTGGTGTTGGAGCCGATCTCGACGTCGTCCTGAATGACGACACGGCCGATCTGCGGCACGCGTTCCGGGCCCTTGGCGCCACCGACGAAGCCAAAACCATCCTGGCCGATCCTGGCACCGCCATGGATGATGACGCGGTTGCCGATCAAGGCATACTGGATGCTGGCGCCGGGACCGACATAACCGTCGCGGCCGATCTGGCAGGATTGTCCGATGACCGCATTGGGCGCGATGACGGTACCGCTGCCGATCGACGCTCCCGGCCCGATGACCGCTCCGGCCTCGACGATGGCACCTGCTTCGACATGCGCGGTCACATCGACATGAGCATGCGGCGAGACACCGGTTTCACTGGTCATCGGTCCCGGCGTCGCCGCCCTCGGAAACAGCAGCCGTCCGACCAGCGCGAAGGCCTGCTGCGGACGGGCATGAACCAGAACGGCCATGCCGGCCGGCGCCTTGCCGGCAAATTCCGCCGGACACAGCACCGCGGCCGCCCGCAGCGACGGCATCAGCGCGGAATTACGCCTGCCGTCGACAAATACGAGCGCATTCTCACCGCCTTCGCTGGCCGGCGCGAGCGCATCGATGAAAATATCGGATTGGCCGGAATCGACAAGCACCGAGCCGGTCAGATTCGCGACTTCGCCCGCCGTATACCGGCGTGATGGCGCGAAGAACACCGGATCGGTCATTCCAGAAGCTATATCCAGCTAGATCGGAACATTTTCTCCCGGACCTTAAAGACCCGGGAGCATCGTTGGCCACCGATCAGAAGCGGGTCGATATGCCGAAGTTGAATTCCTGCACATCGTCGGACGCTTCCTTCTTGACCGGGATCGCATAGTCGATACGGATCGGACCGAACGGCGACGCCCACATAAGGCCGACACCGACCGAGGCGCGCAGCTTCATGTCGACCGACGACTGGTCGACCAAATCGTGGGCGACCTTGCTGCCGTAGAGCGTTGCCGCGTCCGCAAACACCGCGCCGCGCAGGCCGAAACTCTCCGGAACTACCGGCAGCGGGAACTGGGCTTCCGCCGAAGCATTGAAATAGGTGGTGCCGCCCAGGTGGTCGCCCGCACCATCACTGTCGACGGGACCAATGCCACCGTAAGCGAAGCCGCGGATCATTCGGTCGCTGCTCTGGAAGTGATCGAACACGCGCAGATCGCCATCGCCGCCGTAGCCTTCGACATGACCGGCGCCGCCCGAAATAAGCCCGACCAGATCATATTGCTCAGACAACGTCTGGTAGATGCTGCCCCGTCCGGTGATCTTGACGAACTTTGCATCGCCACCGAGACCTGCAACCTCCACAGTCGTGTTGGCGTAGATACCCTCATGCGGGTTCTTCATGTCGTCGATAGTGTTGTAGACCAGCCCCAGGCTGACAGAAGACTTGATCCATGGACTTTGCTCTATGCCATCCAGGATAGCGTCTGAAACCTTGCACTTAAGGGGGTCATAAACGCCATCGGTCACGCAACCATCATCCAGCTTGTATTTCTCTTGCGAGATGTTGTACGCGAGCTGCGTCGAGATGCTGTCCGTGATCGGCAGACCGAAGCGAACGGTCGCACCCGTGGTGTCGCTGTCGTAGTGATCGTAGTTCCGGGTCTGCTTAAAGATGTCGAAGCCGGCAGCGATACGCCGTCCGAGGAAATAGGGCTCGGTGAAGGACAGGCTGTAATCGCGCGAATTCTTGCCGCCGCCTGCCGACACCTTGATGAACTGGCCACGACCAAGGAAGTTGCGCTCGGTGATCGACCCTTCGACGGATGGGCCAGCCGTATCGCCACCGGTCGAATAGCCAGCACCAACCGAGAATTCACCGGTCGACTTCTCGACCACGTCGACCACCAGAACGACCTGGTCAGGCTGCGAGCCCGGAACGGTCGAGATATCGACTTTGTCAAAGTAATTAAGGTTTTCCAGACGCTTCTTCGCGCGCTGGATGAGCACCTGGTTGAAGGCGTCGCCCTCACTGACGTCAAACTCGCGACGGATGACATAATCGCGCGTGCGGTCGTTGCCACGGATCTCGATGCGCTCGATATAGGCTTTGGTGCCTTGGTCGATCGTGTAGACCACCGAAATGGTGTGGTTTTCGAAATTGCGGTCGCCGCGTGGCGTCACCTGCGCGAAGGCATAGCCGGAACCGGCCACCTTCTCGGTCAGGGCAATGATGGAATCCTCGACGTCCTTGGCGTTGTAGACGTCGCCCTTGCGGGTCTCGATCACCGATTCCAGTGCCTTGCCGTCTACTTCCGGGATCGTGCTTTCGACGCTGACGTCACCGAATGTGTAGCGGTCGCCTTCCTGGACGGTAATGGTGACCGTGTACTTGTTCGTCGCGCTGTCGAGTTCGCCGACTGCGGACACGACCTGGAAGTCGGCATAGCCGTGATTGTAGTAGAAGCGGCGCAGCAGTTCCTGGTCGGCGCGCAGCTTGTCCTCGTCATAGACGTCGTCGCGCAGGATGAACGAAACCCACGACGAACGCTTGGTATTGATCACATCCGACAGGCGGCGGCTCGAATAGGCGCTGTTGCCGACGAAATTGATCGCCGCGATTTGCGTACGTTCGCCTTCGGTGATGTTGAAGACCACGTTCACGCGGTTGTCGCCGAGCTGCATGACCTGGGTGGTCACCGTCACATCGTCCCGGCCGATACGTTTGTAGGCAGCCTTGATCGATTCGACGTCGGCATCGAGCGTTGCCTGCGAGAACGTCCCGCGCGGCTTCAGCTGCACCGCCGCCGCAAGCGCATTGTCCTTGAGCTTCTTGTTGTTCTGGAACAGCACCTGGTTGACGACCTGGTACTCGGCAACCTTGACCACCAGGGTCGATCCGACCTGGTTGATCTGCACATCCGAGAACAGGCCGGTGCCGAACAGCGCCTTGATGGCGCTATCAATATCGGAACTGGAGAACGCCTTGCCCGGCTTGATGGTGATGTAATTGCGGATTGTCTCAGCGTCGATACGCTGGTTGCCGCTCACTTCGACTCTGCTGACGACAGCGGCTTCGGCCGCCGATGTGGCAACGAACTGCACTGCGAGAGCGCCTGGCACGACAAGAGCCGCGGACAGGGTCACCGCGGAAGCGGCGCTCAGAAACTTGGATGCTGCCTTCATCGGGCTTAATAACCTTTTCTCGTAGTCCCCACGGCGAGAAAACCGGACGTGCGGTAATTTCCCCTACCGTATTAACCGGATTTTCCCTACACGCAAGGCTTCTGGTTAATTTGTATTTACTTAGCCTTGCGGCGTGGCTTTCGCGTCACTCATATCCCGGTGCATGGTAAACGGCGTCTCAACACCGGCCATGCAGAAGCCGAATTTCTTCATGATTTCAGCATCCAAACAGATCGTTCCAGAAAACGAACCCCATGAAGCACAGCACCAGAAGCAACCCGGCCCGATAGGCCATTTCCATCATCCGTTCCGACACCGGACGGCGAATGACGGCCTCCACCCCGTAGAACAGGAGATGGCCGCCGTCGAGGGGGGGAATCGGCAAAAGGTTGAGAAACCCGATGCCAACCGACAGCATTGCAACCAGCTGCACGAGCCATTCGAATCCCAGTTTCGCCGCCTTGCCGGCCATGTCCGCGATCTTCACCGGGCCGCCCAGCTGACATTTGTCCTCGCGCCCAACGACAAAGCGCTGCAGGAACTGGCCGGTGCGCTGGATGACATGCCCGGTTTCCTGGACGGCCGCTGCAACCGCCCGGACGGGTGTGTAGGTGACGAGCCGCGGCTGGCCGAGTTCCTTGTTGTTGACGACGCCGATCACGGCGACCTTGACCTTGTTGCCGAGCGCGTCTTCCTGTTCCATCAGCCGCGGCGCCGCGGTCACCGTGACCTCCTTGCCGCCGCGCAGCATGACGAAGGTAATGACGTCGTCGGCGCGGCCCGAGACCAGGCGCTGGACGTCGCCAAAGGTTTCGACCTTGTTGCCGTCGACGCTGACGAATCGATCGCCGGGCAGGATGCCGGCCTTCGCCGCCGGGCTGTCGGCCGTCACCTCGGCCACCATCGGCTCCGCGACATAACGGCCATAGGCAGTGAACAGCACGGCAAAGACGACGATCGTCAGCAGGAAATTGAACACCGGCCCGGCCACCACTGTTGCCGCGCGCTTCCAGATCGGCTGCGTGTGAAAGGCGACCTTGCGCTCCTCCTCCGTCAGGGTCTTGAGTTCTTCCGTCGAGGGCTGGCTCGAGGTGGCGCTCATGTCGCCGACGAATTTGACATAGCCGCCAAGCGGTATCGCGCAGAGTTTCCAGCGCGTGCCGTGGCTGTCGTTGAAGCCGAAGAGTTCGGGACCGAAGCCGATCGAGAAGGCCTTGACACCGATGCCGCACCAGCGCCCGACAAGGTAGTGGCCCATCTCATGGACGAATACGACCACGGTCAGCACGAAGAGGAACGGCACCAGCGTGCCGAGGACAAAGCCTTCTGTGCTGAAAAGCGCGTGAAGAATCTCGTTCAAGACCAACCCTCAAATTCTTCCACGGCGCGGATTGCGCCGTGACTGTGACACCAATCCGGGCGAATCCAAGGCGCATCGCGCATCGGACCTGAAATGACACCACTCAAACGGGAAACAGACCCTGCGCCGGATGATCGGCGGTCGCCGAAATCCAGCCAATGACGTATAGGGCGAAAGCCGCCGCGACAAGCCCATCGACGCGATCCATCACGCCACCATGGCCTGGGATCAGCGTACCCGAATCCTTGCGGCCGTGGCGGCGTTTGACCCAGGATTCAAACAGGTCCCCGGCCTGTGAGACAATTGACAACACGAGCGCCACCAGGCTGAGCAACGCCAGGTTGCCGACACCGGCAATGGCGCCGAGGATCAGCCCCGCGACGACGCCTCCAACAGCGCCGCCGAGCGCGCCGCTGCGTGTCTTGCCAGGTGAGATCGCCGGCGCCAGCTTCGGGCCTCCAACCGCACGGCCAACGAAATAGGCAAAGATATCAGTGGCCCAGACGACCGCGAACAGGAACAGGATGGCGACAAGGCCTGAACGGTCACCGTCGCGCAGCAAGGCGAGCGACAGGCCTGAAACGGCAGCATAGGCAAGACCGCTCGCGTCCCATTGCCCGGCCTTGCGAATCGATGCGGCAATCGCCGTTGTGGCAACCATGACCACGACAAATGGCAACAGCCAGGACGCGCCAAGGCCACCAATCAAGGCGCCAATGAAGACAACCAGCAGCGCTTCCGGCAGGAAACCCAGACCCGTGGCCCCGGCCGGGCGCGACATGCGGGTCCATTCATAGAAGATGACCCCAGCGATCACGGCGCACAGCAAGCGGAACGGCAGACCGCCGAGCCAGGTCAAGCCAAGGGTGATGATGGCAAGCACGATCGCCGAAATGACGCGCAGCCGGAGATTGCTCATCCCGCGGCCGGTCGCGAAGCGACGTCCTGGGCTCCAAGTCCGCCGAATCGGCGTTCGCGGCCGGCAAATTCACGCAACGCTTCGGCAAGATGCTCGCGGCTGAAGTCGGGCCAATAACAAGGCAGGAAGACGAGCTCGCTATAGGCGGCCTGCCACAAAAGGAAGTTCGACAGCCGGAGCTCGCCGCTGGTGCGGATGACCAGCTCGGGGTCGGGAATGCCATGCGTGTCGAGGGCGCCGGCAAAGCTTTCGGCTGATATCGCGTCGCTCTCGAGTTCGCCACGCGCCACCGCCGAAGCAAGCTTGCGCGCCGTGCGCACGATCTCGTCGCGTCCGCCATAGTTGAAGGCGATCACCAGCGTCAGCGATTCATTGGCTGATGTCAGCGATTCGGCCTCGTCGAGCAGCCCCCTGATGTCGGGCTGCAGCCCTGCCCTGTCGCCGATGATTCTGATCCGCACGCCACTTTGGTGCAGTTCGGCCAGGTCCCGGCGGATGAACATTTTCAAGAGGCCCATCAGGTCGCTGACCTCGGACTTCGGACGCGACCAGTTCTCCGACGAGAACGCATAGACGGTCAGGTAGGAGATGCCGAGCCCGGGTGCGGCGCGAACCGTCTTGCGCAGCGCCTCGACGCCGGCACGATGGCCCGCAAGACGAGGCATGCCGCGCGCCTTGGCCCAGCGTCCGTTTCCGTCCATGATGATCGCGACATGCGCGGGCGTTGCCATGTTCTCGCTTTCGGGTCAGCCTATGGCCACGACCCTAAACCTGCATGATTTCAGCTTCCTTATCGGAAAGCAGGTGGTCAATGGTGCTGATCGTCTCGTCGGTAAGTTTCTGGACCTGGTCCGAGCGCTTGCGCTGATCGTCTTCGCTGATCTCGCCGTCCTTCTCCGCTTTCTTCAGGAAATCCATGCCGTCGCGGCGCACATGGCGCGCGGCGACCCGGGCATTCTCGGCATAGGTGTGCGAGATCTTGACCAGTTCCTTGCGGCGCTGTTCGTTGAGTTCGGGCAGTGGAATTCTGAGATTGGTGCCGTCGACGATCGGGTTGAAACCCAGATTGGATTCGCGGATGGCGCGGTCGCCCGCGCCGACCATCGACTTGTCCCAAACCGATACCGAGATCATACGAGGCTCCGGCACCGAGACGTTGGCGACCTGGTTGATCGGCATCGTGGTGCCATAGGCCTGCACCTGGACCGCATCGAGCAGATTGCTGGAGGCGCGACCGGTCCGCAGCGAAGCCAGATCATGCTTGAACGCTGCGATTGCTCCATCCATGCGCCGCTTGAGATCGTCGTACTCACCACTCATCTTAATCTCCTCGACCCGTCTGACGCGGGTTCACTGCTTTGGGGCCGTGTTCGAGCCTGCTCCCCTTTCTTCGGGATCAGGCCCGGGTCAATCATCCGTGACGACCGTGCAGCGGCCGCCGCCCCTCAGGATATCGCCGAAACCACCTTTTTCGTGGATCGAATAGACGATTATCGGAATGTTGTTTTCGCGCGCAAGTGCAATCGCTGCCGTATCCATGATGGAAAGGCCGCGATTTATGACTTCGCCATGGCTGATGCGCTCGAAACGTGTCGCATTTGGGTCCTTCTTCGGGTCCGCCGAGTAGACCCCGTCGACCTGGGTGCCCTTGAACAGCGCGTCGGCGCCGATTTCAGCCGCGCGAAGTGCGGCGGCCGAATCAGTGGTAAAGAACGGATTGCCGGTGCCGCCGGCAAAGATCACCACCTTGCCCTGATTCATGTAGCTGGTCGCCTGGCGCTGCGAAAAACTCTCGCAAAGCTCAGGCATGGCGATAGCCGAAAGCACCACGGCGTCGACACCGATCTTGTTCAATGACGTGCGCAGCGCCAGCGAATTGATGACCGTGGCAAGCATGCCCATGTGGTCGCCGGTGACACGGTCGCCACCTTTGGAGGCAACGGCCACGCCACGAAAGATATTGCCGCCGCCGATGACGACGCCGACCTCGATGCCCAGTGCACGCGCCTCGGCGATGTCGCCGGCGATGCGGTCGACGACCGAAACGTCGATGCCGAAATGCTGTTCGCCCATCAATGCTTCGCCCGACGCTTTCAGCAAGACACGTCGGTAGAGGGGCTTCACCGTCATCTGGTCCTCGTCATTTGCGTGTGGCGCGTCCGGATGGCAACCCTCGCGCAGTCACCGCCCCGAACAATCGCGTTCCGATACACGCAGGGCGCCCCCCAGGGAACCCGCGCCCCGGCCGGCAGTGTGGAGCCGCACCGGAACAACCCCCCGGCAAATCGCCAATAAAAAACAGCTGCGGCACAGGATGGAATAACCAAA